>DALYNO010000137.1:0-8765 GCA_031975295.1 Anaerocolumna sp.
TGTTTGTTGTTACTATTTGTTTATTACATAATACAATTCTAACAATAATGTTAAATAGTGTTAAAATTATGTCAGTTTTTTTATATTTTTCATTTTTCTGGTCTTAAATTGAAATACGTGTTATAATCTATTCATTGCATATTACTGGAATATGTCTGAAAGGATTTCATATGGCAGAACATAATTATCATGAACAAATGAATATAATAAATACACAAAAACTTCGAGGTATTATTAAGGACCTACCTCCTTTTTGCAGTTTGTTTTTTCGCGGTATCGAACCCACTACCTCTTCTTTAACAAGAATTGCCTATGCATATGATTTAAGAGTGTTTTTCGACTTCTTAAAAAACACTAACCCCGCACTGAAAAGTATGGATATAAGAGACTTTAAAGTGGATATATTAGATCAAATCAAAGCTGTGGATATAGAAGAATACTTAGACCACCTTTCTTATTACAAAAAGGGAGATTCAGAACAGACGAATCAAGAGACTGGCAAGAAAAGAAAGCTTATTTCTCTTCGAAGCTTTTATAATTACTATTTCAAAAAAGAAATGATTGTATCAAACCCTGCTGCTCTGGTTGACATACCGAAGCTTCATCAAAAAGAAATTATAAGGCTGGACATTGATGAAGTAGCCAAAATGCTTGACCAAGTAGAAACTGGTGAGAATATGACTAAAGCTCAACAAAAATATCACAACAAAACGAAAGCCAGAGATTTAGCATTAATAACCCTCTTACTAGGTACTGGCATTCGTGTTTCAGAATGCGTTGGGCTTGATTTACTGGATGTAGATTTCAATAATGATGGCATTAAGATCAAAAGAAAAGGTGGTTCTGAATCTATTATCTATTTTGGTGATGAGGTAAGAGATGCCTTGGACACTTATTTGATAGAGCGGGAAGCTATTATTCCAGAAACCGGAAGTGAAGATGCTTTGTTTCTATCCATGCAAAAGCGAAGAATAAGTGTTAAATCCGTAGAAAATCTTGTAAAGAAATATGCAAGTCTTGTAACAAGCCTTAAGAAAATTACTCCCCATAAACTTAGAAGTACATATGGTACAAGTCTTTATAGGGAAACTGGTGATATCTATTTGGTAGCAGATGTCTTAGGTCATAAAGATGTTAATACCACTAAGAAACATTACGCTGCTATTGAGGATAGCAGAAGACGTAGTGCTGCAAATAAGGTAAAGTTAAGGGAGGGGTAATACCTCCCTGATTATAATAACTGATATAAAATGTAATTGAATAAAATTCTTAAAAAGTACGAAATATGTACTTTATATTCATTAAATATGGAAACTATAATTTTCAAACCAATTATATATTGCATTTTATTTATTAGCTATATGAATGAAATTATACTCCGTTTAATTGAAAGCCACCTATCATTCGAATGATAAGTGGCTCATCTTTTAAAAGAAATGTATTTTCTTTTATCGCAGTCCGATGCAATGAGGCAAGCTTTCTATGTCTCTTTTGATAACAAATCCCTTCTTGGTAAAGTTTAAATCTTCCAGCTGGAAGTTTTCTCAACTTTTCATGAATAAAGATAGGGATTATTAATTATTTGGGTGATACTGTTGCACATAAGGTGTTGTCTTTTTGCTGAATTCTATTAGTTTTTTGATGTGTTCTATGGTTTTACCGTCGGGATTCATAAAATCCCGGGAATGTTGGGAACATACGCTTTTAAACTCTTTTCCGAAAATTTTAACATCTTTAGCTCTCCAGCATTCGTCATGACAGGGTGCATTGCAAATTTTTACGTGGTCGTGTACAGCTTTGGTAAACTCTTTGTCCTCGTCGCTGAAATCGCCGAAATCAAGGAAATTAAAGATTTGAAATAACCAATTATTTTTTCCTTCCACTCTCATCCAGCCAAGATTAAACCCGTTATAAGGTATTTTCCCCCAAGCGGACATATTTGGCGTCAGTTGGTTTTCATTTAAGTAAGCCGCCAATTTTAACGCACTTTCCTGCATTTCACCGTCAAGAAGTTCAATGATTGCATCTTCAATTTTGGTGTACTCTTTTTGTTCAGACATTTTTTACCTCCAATCATATAAATAATATTTAGTTCACAATCTCAAACCTTGCGACTTAAGTTAGCTCAACAATAAAATTAGCCTTTATGTTATACTCATTATCAGTACTGTACTATCTTTTTAATTCCCAAAATAAAAACAACGGTATTTTTTGTAACCAAGCTATTGCTGTTGAAATCTGTGCTTGTTCCTTTGTTGGACGGGGTTCATTTAAATCTACTATAGTCAATCCGCTTTTTATAAATGTTTTTACATAATCTTCAAATGTCCTATGCCTCCATACAACCGATGTTGTACCATTTGGTAAAGGAGACTCCCATTCTGTTGGCTGAAAATAATTTTTTACAACTACTTCACGATTAATTCCTGCGCCTTGTCGTCCAATACCGTGGTCGTGATTTCCGTCAAAACATGGGTGAAGCACACTTGCAAATAATCTTCCCGATGGTTTTAAAACTCTTACTACTTCGCTGATAGTTCCTTCAAAATCTTCACAGTCCATTAACATCATAGAGCAAAGAACAATATCAAAGGTATTGTCATTTATGCTATATAAGTCATTACTATTACGTATATAATGTTGAATTTCCAATCCGTTAACCTCAGCTTGTTTTGAGGAATACGCAATACTATTTTCAGAACAGTCAATGGCTACAACAACCGCATTTCTTTTAGCTAACTCACGTGAATACCCACCTTCTCCACAACCGAGGTCTAATATTTTCTTTCCTTGAACTTCTCCCAATAAACTTAACATATAAGGCATAATAAAGCACATTCTACTTTCACCTGTTTGTGCTAATTCAAACCATTCTTCCCCAAGTTGATTCCATGATATTGTTGAACTATCATGTTTCATTGACAAACCTCCATTTCATCTCTTAAATTTAAAAATCGAATTTAAAAATCCTATCTGTATCTTTCATACTTCACAGCTGTGACCAATTGCGAAGTAGATTAACTCTACAAATCGGCATCAACGTAACATATTTCTTGTGATAATCTAAACAAAAAGACACCAGTATACACCAAATTTATCAAGCAGAGAGAACATACATGTGCTATAATCACAGGGTCCAATAGGGACGTAAATAGTTGCTCCGGCTTTCAACACTTCATAAGCTTGTTTGACATGTACTTCCCCACCATCTCCAAAATGAAAACAAAACTGCATGGTATTCCCGGTAACAAAATTCTCTGTAATCTCAGACACAGCTAATATTTGACCGTGAGCATTTAACTCGGAGTGCATATATCCACCATTATCATTAGGATATAAACCAAGAATTTCAGCATTAAAAGCTTTTTGATAAAGACTCACTGCTTCAACACTTCCCTTTACATATACCTGCATCATTGACCTTAGCATACATTATCCCCCTTCAAATTAAAATCTTTCTATTATAAATGTGTATTGCAATGTTATAGATATATTTATTTAAAGTAATAAATTATTGAACTTTTAAAGTGAACGTATTATGGAAGCAAATAAACTGAACTATGAACTTTATTATACCTTAAAATAAAGTTCATCCTGTAATTCCTGATACCATTTCACTGCTTCATTCATAGCGATTTCCATCTCATTCAATGAAGAAACTTGTATAAGGCGTTCTAATCTTTTAACGATAGTCTGGGGCATTTGCGCTGATATATGTAACAAATAATGATATGGATATAATGGTGTGTACTTAAGCCTTAGCAGTACAACAAGCGGCTCAATAACATATTTGTTATAGTAGGCATAACTTTCAGGATATGCATTTCTTTTGATGTACTTTTGTACACGTAGATGTTGACTATACCGATAATCGCATTCTTGTTTACATTTTAATTTATTTCTAGCAATCTCTTTCTCGTCTAATTCTTCGAAGTGAATAACATTGTCCTTATCAAATATAACCAAAGCACCTTCCACAATATCATCCTTTATATAGTGATATTCCTGTCTGTCTCTGGAATGCAGCTGCCAATTAAAATCAAGCACTAGATACGGATTTGAACCTTTTATGTGATAAACAATCTGCCCAAGCTTAGGATGTTCATTACCGTTTTCATCACGTTCATCTAGTTCACCCAATCTATTTAGTGCGATTTCAACATGCTCCATCGCTTGTTTTATATGTGCATCGTCCACATCAATCCAATAGTCAATATCTGAATAAGCATCTGCATAACCCAAGGCATAAGAACCCTCAAGCCAAAATGCATAAACATATGGTAAAGGAAATAATTCATTTTTCAATGCCTCTGTTATTTCTTTTTCTGTAATCATAATCCCTCCTATGGTGTCTCTATGATCTATCCTTAGATAGCAATACTATATCTTCTACAGCTTGTGCCCAATATTCTTCGGGAATATGAGGCCAAACACAGACACCCGTCTTCATTTTACATAGCTCCATGGCTCTTGCTAATATTGTGCCATGGCTAAAGTTTCCATAGCGTAGCATATGTTCTGTAATAAGGCTCCAGTAAGGCGCATGCTCATTTAACTTTGCTTCGTATAGTTCATCAATCACTTTGTCCACATCATAATCTAAACTTAAGAATTCTTCAGTCCAATCCTTATCCTTGCCGTGTAGAATTAGAAACTGCGTTTTACCCTTACTAAATAAAGGCATTCCGACAGACCCAGGATTTAAGACACATTTCCCATTATGTATAATTTTTTGCTGTACATGAGTATGTCCACATAGGATAATGGATGCTTCCACACTGTCTATTATTTGATTGGTTCTGGAATCATTCGGTACCATTTTCTCACTTATATTATAAGGTGAACCATGGCAAATTAATATCCGCGGCATAGTGCTTATTAATATCTCTTGTACCGGTGACATTTGCCTAAAAAATTCAAGGTCTACATCCGTAAGAGATTGATAAGTATAGAAAAGTGCCCCTGTTGTAGAATTGTAATCCTCCCAGCCTTTTTGACCATTCGATAAATATTTTAACCAGTACTCTTCTTTATTCCCCTGGATAAAATAACAATTATATTCTTTATTTAACTTATATAATATCTCCATGGTTCTTTCTGGGTAAGCTATTTCTGCAACATAGTCGCCCAATAAAAAAAATGTATGAATACCTCTGGATAAGGAATATTCTAGACACCTGTTTAGGGCAATGTAATTACCATGAATATCAGATAAGACTGCGATTTCCATATTGACCTGCTTTCTTTTAATAGATATTAAGATATTAAGTACCACATATGTCAGTTAACTTTAATTTGTATATTGCTGAAACTTTAATAACAGTTTTTTCCATTATAACTCATTTCATCTCATTATACAATCACAACTCCCTGCCCAAGTTCTAATTATAGAATTAGAAATCACTTTAGCATTTGCTACTGAAAGACTCTGCTAGTTGAAACTAATCCGACTTTTAATGAGATTAAAAAAAGACAAAGTACACCTTTATCTTTGTACTTTGTCTTTATAAAATATCTATTTAATTTTTTATTTTTCCAGTTGTATATTGTTTCTCCAAGTTATCATACTTTTCGCTAAGAACTATAATATCAATACGTCTATTCTTCTCTCTTCCAGCTTCTGTTGCATTATCTGCAACCGGCTTGTATTCACCGTAACCGACTGCTACAACTCTCTCTGGAGATATATGCCCCTTCTCTATGAATAAACGAACCACACCTGCTGCTCTTGCCGTTGACAATTCCCAGTTAGAAGGATAGAGTTTTGTATTAATGGGACGATTATCTGTATGTCCTTCAACTCTAATATGATTATGTACCAACTTAATGATATCTGCTATTTTTATTAATGAACTTTCATATTCTGTTTTAATATCCGCACTTCCCGAATTAAAAATAATGGCATTATTAAGAGTAATTACTAAACCTCGTAAATCCACATTGGTAGATACTAATTCTCCTAACTCTTCATGTTCAAAAATAGCGTCCAATCTTGTCTGTAACTCCTGTAGACTATTTACTTCATACTTTCCAAGAAAATTATCAAGTTCTTCTTGGGTTAGGGAATTGGTAGTTTCCGTATTGTTCTCAGTTGTATCATTTTCTAGTTCATCAATTCCGTTTGGTTCACGTGGTATAACAGAACCTTCACTTTCTGACATAACACCAGAACTGGACTGAAACATGCCCCTAAATGCGTTGGAAATATCTTCAGCTTTCTTTTGATCTACCTTGCTCACAGCAAACAGTACAATAAATACAGCTAATAACAAGGTCATTAGATCGGAGTATGGAAGTAACCAAGCCTCTCCGCCTTCTTCTTCATTGTGTTTTTTTTCTTTATGTTTTTTAGCCACCGGTTAATCCCCCTTATTCCTGATTTAGTTCTCCAAGGATAGCTTCCTGTTTAGAATATGGTAGTACAGAAAGTAATTTTTCCTGTATCATAAGCGGAGATTCACCTTTTTGCAGAGATATAATACCTTCTATAGCCATACTTTTTCTTAATACCTCTGCATGACTTTTTACTTTTAGCTTCTTAGCAAAAGGATTCCAAAGAACGTACCCTGTAAAAATACCAAGTATTGTTGCGATAAAGGCTGCAGCGATTGCTTCCGCCATAGCTGCAGTGTCGTCAATATGTGACATGGCAGCTATCAGACCAAATACAGCACCTAAAACACCTAGGGTAGGTGCATACATACCTGCTGATGAGAAAATACTGGCATTTACTTCATGTCTAGATTCCATAGCAGAAATCTCTGTTCCAAGAATATCTGTAATAACTTCTTCATCCATACCATCAACTACCAGACGGATTCCTTTTTTAATAAAAGGATCTTCAATTTCACTTAGTTTACCTTCTAAAGCTAATAAGCCTTCTTTTCTTGCTACGTTGGATAACTCAACTATTAATTTAATAATTTCTACTTCAGTAGTACCTTTTTGTTTTGTAAGAAGAACTCGAAATAAAGCTCCAATACTCTTTAAGTTTTCCCCTGGAAAAGAGTTCAAAATTGTAGCAACAGTTCCTACAAATATTACAAAGAAAGCTGCTGGATTTAGAAATACCGTAAAACTAATATGTTTAAAAATCATCGCTCCAATTACTGCTATAAACCCTACTATAATACCTAAAATCGTTGTTAATTCCATAAAGATAAAGTCACCTTTCTTTTTATCATCTAGTTTTGTTTTTTAAATAGTGATACATAGTTTCATCGAGTAAAAAGTATTAACTCAGATTTTAAGTTGTTTGATACAATGAATATGTATTGAACAAAACAAAAGAGCAAGAACTTACTTACAAATTCCGCTAATAACCACACCATAAAGAGATTAAATTTTTATGATACTGTCATCAAGTTATTTCCTCCTAATTGTATTGTTATAAATTCTTATATAAATATTTTATAAGTGATATATCGTCCATTTAAGGAGATAGTTTACTTATATTTTTATATAAGCCTTTTCATTTCAACCTATTATAGTATCTCTTTGGTCATAAGTACAGTATCAGTTACCTGTTTTTTTAAATTTGATTAAATTCGACATTTTACATAATGCTTTATAACAGTTTCTATAGCAAAAAGTACAAGAATATTCAAAAACAATTCTTGTACTTTTAAATTTACTCTAAAAAAGACTTATAAAATCTACAGAAAAAACTGTTCAATACTCCTAATTAAGTGTAAAACATATACTTTTGTTGCATTCGCTTTTATTTATAATTATGTTTTATATATCGCCAGCTATCTAAACACATCTCTTCTACCCCTAATTTGGGTATCCAATGCAGCTCTCTTTCTGCTTTCCCAACATCAGCGTAACTAAGTGCTGTATCACCCGGTCTTCTTCCTTCTATTCTTTGTTCAAGTTTTAAATTGTTTACACGTTCGAAGGTATGAATGAGCTCAAATACGGAGGTTCCTTGACCCGATCCCAAATTATAGATTTCAGTACCTGTAATCTCTTGAAGCTTTTCTAAAGCTTTAACATGACCATTAGCAAGATCGCATACATGGATATAGTCTCTAATTCCTGTACCGTCTTTTGTAGCATAATCCACACCACATATCTTTACAAATGGACGTTTTAAAGCGGCTGTCTGACATATATACGGCATTAAATTATTGGGAATTCCCTCCGGATTCTCGCCAATCAGACCGCTTTTATGAGCACCTATGGGATTAAAATAGCGTAATATGGCAGCTTTATAAGTTTTATTCGTATTGGTAAAGTCCTTAATCATCTGTTCTACCATAATTTTGGTATAGCCATAAGGATTTGTTGCCATTAGAGGCATATCTTCTTTATAGGGTGGTGCATTTTTAGTACCATATACTGTAGCTGAAGAGCTAAATACAAGATAAGGAATCTTATATTTTTTCATAGATTTTAATAAATTCAGTGTGCCAGATACATTATTTTCATAATATTCTAGTGGGTTTTCTATTGATTCTGGTACACATTTAAGAGCTGCAAAGTGGATCACACCATCAATTTTATTTTCCTGAAATATTTTCTCTAACTGTTCTATTTGTCTTATATCACATTCATAAGACTTCATAGTCTTACCTGTGATTTTTTTTATACTATCGATTACAGCAGGCTTAGAATTACAGAAGTTATCTGCTATCACTACTTCATATCCGTTATCTAAAAGTTCAATACAGGTATGGGAGCCAATATAACCCGTACCGCCTGTTATGAGAATATTCATAATTTCGTCTCCTTTAACGAATGCTTTGCTTTATTTAGTTTTC
>DALYNO010000138.1:0-8762 GCA_031975295.1 Anaerocolumna sp.
TTGTGCAAATTGCCAACGTAATATAAAAAGTAGGCATTTGTCGGGCGACTCATATATATATGATATAGGTCAAAATGTTATTGATAATACTGATGTAGTTTGGTTTAATTCTTGTAAGATCAATGTTATAATATATCATTAGAAGTATATGGAAACTGTTAAACAATTTTATTATATTAATTTTATCCGGTATAAGGAGAGAGTAAAATGCATCAAATATTAATTGTTGAAGATGACAAAGCTTTAAGTAGGGGAATAACCCTGGCACTGAAGTCGGAGGAGTTAACATTTTGGCAGGCCTATAGTTGTAAAGAAGCAATGGAGTTATGGGAAAAGGAAGACTTTTCTCTTATTATATTGGATGTAAATCTACCAGATGGGAATGGTTTTGATATTTTACAGAGTATCAGAGCTCATTCCTTTGTTCCTATTATCTTATTAACAGCCAATAATTTGGAGATGGATATTGTAACAGGGTTAGAGATGGGGGCAGATGATTACATATCAAAACCATTTAGTTTAATGGTTTTAAGAGCAAGAGTAAATACCCAATTAAGAAAGAAACAGATAAATCAATTAAACATTATAAAGAGCGGTCCATTTTCCTTTGATTTTATGAATATGAAATATGAGAAGAATGGTATCAGTATTGAATTAAGTAAAACAGAACAAAAGCTATTAAGACTTTTAGTGGAAAATAAAAGTATCACCTTAAGCCGTGCTAGTTTGGTGGACAAAATTTGGACAGATGAGGCAGAGTATGTAGATGAGAATGCACTTTCGGTAACAGTGAAACGCTTGCGAGACAAGTTAGTAGATAAAGAGGATAAAGTACAATATATTAAGACTGTCTACGGAATTGGTTATATATGGGAGGGTTAAGGATGGAATATCACATATTGAGTGTAGTAATTAAAGGGAAAATACTATGAGAGATAAGTATATTATTGGAATATTAGCTATTATTTTATTAGTGATAGCCATATTGTACATATTAGAAATTAACCGAACAAAAAGAGTATTAACTCATATATCAAGTATGTTATTTGAAGCAAAGAACGGAACCTTTATAGAATCTTGCTATAATGAGACAAAGCTTTCAGCAGTAGAAGGGCAGATGAAAGAGTGGATAGCCCTTTCTGTTACCAATTCAAAACAATTAGCAATAGAACGAGATAACATTAAAACAACCATATCAGATATTTCACATCAAACAAAAACCCCAATCTCTAATATTTCAATTTATACAGAATTACTTTCTGAGCAAGAGTTACCAGATAATTGTAAAGAGTATGTAATACGCTTACAGGAGCAGTCACAGAAACTTAATTTCCTAATTGAGGCTTTAATGAAATCATCAAGATTGGAAACAAAAGTAGTATCTATATTACCATGTAACATTTCAGTGGAAGATCTATTAGAGCAGATATGCGACCAATGTAAATTAAAAGCAAGGGATAGAGAAATCAAAATAACCAAAGTGATTGAGCCATGTTCTCTATTGTTAGATCCTAAATGGACAAAAGAAGCATTGTTTAACATACTGGATAACGCAATCAAGTATGCATATAAATCCAGCCTAATTACAATTAAAGGTATGAAATATCCTCTATTTTATCGTATTGATATTACAAACCAAGGGATTGGTGTGAAACCAGAAGAAGTCAATGCAATTTTTGGTAGATTCTTTCGTTCTGATAATGTGAGTGATGAAGAAGGTGTGGGTTTGGGTTTATATCTTGCCAGGGAGATTATAACATTGCAAGGTGGATATATTAAAGTGAAAGCTGGAACGGAACCCACCTTCTCAGTGTTTATTCCGTGCTAGTAGTGAAATCTTTCTAAACTGTTAGATTTTTGAAAGAATGTGGTAAGACGAGAATGATATCTTGTATGTAGTATATGCAAACAAAATATTATTTCGGGAGGTTTTAATATGGATATTTTAAAAACAAGAGAATTGTTTAAGTATTATGGCAAAGGAGAGAATGAAGTAAGAGCCCTTGATGGTGTGGATTTGGTAATTGAACATGGAAGTTTTACAGCAATTGTTGGAACCTCAGGAAGTGGTAAGTCAACGCTGCTACATATGTTAGGTGGTTTGGATCGCCCAACCAGTGGAAGCGTGAACGTAGATGGAAAAGACATTTTTACTTTAAAAGATGAAGAGCTAACAATTTTTCGCAGGAGAAAGATAGGTTTTATATTTCAAAGCTACAACTTAGTACCCGTATTAAATGTTTATGAAAATATTGTTTTGCCCATTGAGTTAGATGGTAACAAGGTAGATAAGTCCTATGTGGATGACATAATAAAGACATTAGGGCTAGAGAAAAAATTAAATAATCTTCCTAATAATCTTTCAGGAGGACAGCAGCAAAGAGTTGCAATAGCAAGGGCACTTGCTTCAAAACCAGCAATAATTCTTGCAGATGAGCCAACGGGTAACCTAGATAGTAAAACCAGTATGGATGTTATGGGATTACTTAAAGTTACATCAGCTAAATTTAAACAAACCATTGTTATGATTACCCATAACGAGGAAATCTCACAGATGGCAGAATGCATTATCCGAATCGAAGATGGTAAAATTGTCGGAGGTGGTTCGGTATGTACAAAGTAAGAAATCAAAAAGCAGTAAGAAGGTTGTCACTTCGCTCATTTGTAGCAAATAGGACTAGAAATATAGTGGCCATAATAGCTATAGCATTAACAACTATTTTGTTTACAACATTATTCACAGTAATAATCTCATTAAATTTTGCTTCACAACAACATACCATGCGTTTAGTAGGAGGATATGCACATGGTGGGTTTAAAAATCTTTCATTGGAGCAGGTTGAACAGTTATCGAAACATCCACTGATAAAAGAATACGGTGCTACGGTGATACTAGCCGTATCAGATAAAGAACCCTTTACAAAGAGACAAGTAGAAATGCGTTATGCTACAGACACTGGGGCTAAAATGTTTTTTTGTAATCCTACCACAGGAAGAATGCCAAGAGAAAAAAACGAAGTAGCTACGGATACAGCTGTTCTTGATCTGCTTGGTGTACGTCATAAGGTTGGAGAGCAAGTTACTTTTCAATATACGCTAGGAGGTAAGGCGGTAGTAGATACATTTATATTATCAGGATTCTGGGAATCGGATTCATTAGCATCGGCAAGCGAAGTATGGTTATCTAAGGAATATGTTTTAGAAAAATTAACTGGATATGATCCCTCTTTAGATGGCAATAAGTATGGAGTGTGGTCACTTGATTTGATGTTTGCTAATTCAAGAAATATTGAGAAGGATCTTCAAACCGTTGCTCTGGATAATGGCTATACTACCGAGGACATTTCTTTAGATAATTATTTGGAAACTGGTGTTAACTGGGCATATACTTCAACTCATTACGAGAATGGTGAACAAGTGCTCATAATAGTGGGAGTAATTACAGGCTTAGCTTTTATCATTTTTATTGGATATTTAATTATTTACAATATATTTGGGATATCTGTTATGAATGATATGCATTTCTATGGGTTATTAAAAACCGTTGGAACAACGAAGAAACAAATCAAAAAAATAATCAGGTATCAGGGGCTGATGCTGTCAACTATAGGTATACCAATTGGGCTGTGCTTAGGATACGCATTGGGCAATTTGTTTGTAAAGGTGATTGCGTCAAGTTTAGTATATAAGACGGCATATGCTACCTTTAATTCTTGGATATTTATTGGATCTGCTTTGTTTGCCATATTAACAGTAATGATTAGCTGTAGTAAGCCAGGTAAAATGGCTGCAAAGGTATCGCCTATTGAGGCAGTGAGATATTCAGAAGGGAGCCAATCCACCCCAAAAAAAGTGAAGAAAGAAAAGAAGGGAAAAAATGGAGCTAAAATTTATAGAATGGCAATGGCTAATGTAAGTAGGAAGAAAGGTAAAACTGCATTGGTTATTCTGTCTTTGACATTAAGTTTAGTGTTATTCAATACAATCTTTACTTTTACAAAGTGCTTTGATATGAATCGTTTGGTGGATAGGTTCGTTATATCAGACTATTTACTTGGTAGTGCGAATTATTTTCAGTCTAGATTTAATAGTAACGATGATAAGGTTAGTGAAAGTTTTATTGAACAAGTTGAGTCGAGGGGATATACAACTAAAAGCGGACGTGTTTATAAAGGTAGTATAGTCACACAAGCTAAATTTACTGAAGATGAAATATTACGATTTTTCAAAAGATGGAATAATGCTGAGCAGAATGAATCTATAAAGAATTATTTTCATGGAGGTGAAAAAGAACAATTTTGGTCAATTGACCTATATGGATTAGAGGATTATCCATTAGAGAAGCTGCAGCTAGTCCAAGGAGATTTGTCTGGGCTTAAAGATCCAAATGTGAAAGGAATTATTGAGCTTGTTAATGAAGATGATTATGGTAATCCAGAGACAGAATTTACGATAAAAGCGGTAGGTGAAAAGTTAACGATACATTATGTTGATGAGTTTGAATATGATGCAGTTGGTAACTTAATTGATAAGAAGTCCCACGATTCAGAATATACAATTGTTGCAATTATGATGATGCCAAATGTCATGAGTTCACGAAGTTTTGGTACACCACAATTTGTTTTACCGAGTAATACCTATATAAAAGATTCAGGAGATTCTACCACCATGAGCTATATGATTGATGCCGATGATGGTAAGATTGATGAGATGGAAGATTTCATAAGTAATTATACTAATACGGTTGAAACTAATATGGATTATGAATCAAAGAAGCTAATGATGGATGAATTTAGTGGTTATAGAAATATGTTCTTACTTGTGGGCGGAGGCATTACCCTTGTAATTTCGATGATAGGAATCCTAAACTTTGTGAATACTATACTTACTAGTATCCAGACTAGGAAAAGAGAATTTGCAGTACTTCAAAGCATTGGAATGACAGGAAGGCAGCTTCGTAAAATGGTAATTATGGAAGGGTTATTTTATACAGGTGTAGCCCTAGTAGCGGCACTTATTATTGGAAGTATTGTAAATGTAGTGGTATTACAATCCTTTGAGAGTATGTTCTGGTTTTTTAGATATCAATATAATATCAGTGCTATATTAGTATTAGCTCCAGTGTTCATATTATTGGGTATGGGAATGCCAGCAATTGTATATACGACCATGGTGCGAAAGAGTTTGATTGAACGTATGAGGATAACGGAGTAGAAGAATTTAGGTTACTATAGTCCTAACTGCAGTGTCAGCCATGCTCCTTCATCCAAATTATCATGAAGTGAGATAGGAAGCACTGCAGTTTTGATGCTATAACAATTTTTGCCTAACATGGATAACTTATTTCATTAGTAGGAAAGGAAGGGTGTTGTCTTTTAAGAAACGATTAATTGTACAACGTGAATGTATATTTATGAAACTTACAAGAGAATTTTACTTAGAGAATGGAGTTACTTTAGCTAAAAACCTAATTGGCAAGGTACTTGTTCATGAAGCACCAGAAGGAATTACGAAAGGTATTATAGTTGAAACAGAAGCTTATATGGGAGAAATGGATGATGCTGCTCATTCTTATAAAGGAAAAAGCGAAAGAACCAATATTCAATATGGAAGGGGAGGCTTTGCCTACATTTATCTTATATATGGTATGCATCATTGCATGAATATAGTTGCAAATATTGAGAATAGGCCACAAGCTGTACTTATTCGGGCACTAGAACCTTTAGAAGGTATAGAACTTATGATGCTAAGAAGGAAAACTGATAAAGTAAACATTCTTTGTAATGGACCAGGTAAATTATGTCAGGCAATGGGTATTAATAAAAGCCATTATGGTATAGATTTGTGTGGTTTTACTATGTATTTAGAAGAACCTAACAATAGTCAGCCTATAGATGTAATAGCTTCCAAAAGAATCAATATTGATTATGCTGAACAATCCAAAGATAATTTATGGAGATTTACGAAAAGAGATAGCAAGTTTATTTCCGCTAAGTTAAATATGTAAATATATGGCCGAAATTAACCTGTTATTTATCCATTTAATAATTTTTATCAAAAACTCTGGACTAATTTGTCTTTTTATGAGAAAATAAGTGCGGTGTTAAAATAATAACATATTTGATAGATTTTTTTTGATATTGATGTACATTGAAAGGAGTTTTCGGCATGATTTATTCACATGAAGTAGAAGCAATGTGTCCGGTTAAACAAGGCGTTAACCATGGAGCGGCACCTATCCCAGAAGAAGCAAAGTGGGTACAAGCAAAAGAAGTTAAAGACATATCAGGTTTAACACATGGTGTAGGCTGGTGTGCACCTCAACAAGGTGCCTGTAAGTTAACCCTTAACGTTAAGGATGGTATTATTCAGGAAGCATTAATTGAAACTATCGGATGTTCAGGAATGACTCACTCTGCAGCTATGGCAGCAGAAATTCTGCCTGGAAGAACCGTTTTAGAAGCTTTAAATACAGACTTAGTATGTGATGCTATTAACACAGCAATGAGAGAACTTTTCTTACAAATCGCTTATGGTAGAACTCAAAGCGCATTTTCTGAAGGCGGACTTCCTATCGGAGCTGGTCTTGAAGATTTAGGAAAAGGTTTAAGAAGCCAGGTTGGTACTATGTATGGTACATTAAAGAAAGGTCCTCGTTACCTTGAAATGGCAGAAGGTTATGTAACTGGACTTGCTTTAGATGAAGAAGATCTTATCATTGGATACCAGTTTGTTAACTTAGGAAAAATGACTGATTTCATCAAAAAAGGTGATGATCCTAACACTGCTTATGAAAAATCTAAGGGACAATATGGCCGTGTTGCTGATGCAGTTAAAATTATTGACCCTAGACATGAATAATTTAAGGAGGATACATAAAAATGGCTTTATTTGAATCATATGAAAGAAGAATAGATAAAATCAACGCTGTATTAAACAGCTATGGAATAGCTTCCATTGAAGAAGCTGAACAGATTACAAAAGATGCCGGCCTTGATGTATATGAACAGGTTAAGAACATTCAGCCAATTTGTTTTGAAAATGCCTGTTGGTCATATGTTGTAGGTGCAGCTATTGCAATTAAAAAAGGCGCAAGAAAAGCAGCTGACGCAGCTGCAGCAATTGGTGAAGGACTTCAGGCTTTCTGTATTCCTGGTTCCGTTGCTGATCAAAGAAAAGTTGGTATTGGACATGGTAACCTTGGAAAAATGTTATTAGAAGAAGAAACCAAATGTTTCGCATTCCTTGCAGGTCATGAATCTTTTGCAGCAGCTGAAGGTGCTATTGGTATTGCATTATCTGCTAATAAAGTTAGAAAAGAGCCATTACGCGTTATCTTAAATGGTCTTGGTAAAGATGCTGCTCAGATTATCTCAAGAATTAACGGATTTACTTTCGTTGAAACACAGATGGATTACTATACAGGTGAAGTAAAAGAAGTATTTAGAAAATCTTACTCCACTGGAGACAGAGCAAAAGTTAATTGCTATGGTGCTAATGATGTAACTGAAGGTGTTGCAATCATGCACAAAGAAGGTGTTGATGTTTCCATCACTGGTAACTCCACTAACCCTACAAGATTCCAGCATCCAGTTGCAGGTACTTACAAAAAAGAATGTCTTGAACAAGGAAAGAAATACTTCTCCGTAGCATCCGGTGGTGGTACAGGAAGAACTCTTCACCCAGATAACATGGCAGCAGGTCCTGCTTCTTACGGTATGACTGATACTATGGGAAGAATGCACTCTGATGCACAGTTCGCTGGTTCATCTTCTGTTCCTGCTCACGTTGAAATGATGGGACTTATCGGTATGGGCAACAACCCTATGGTTGGAGCTACAGTGGCTGTTGCCGTTGCGATTCAGCAAGCAGCTGATGCAGGTAAATTCTAGGTTTTTAGTGAATATGATATAGGGCAACTTGTATAAAGTTAGTCAAAGCATTCATTTTGTCCACTATTTGTCCACCTGTGTTTATAGGTGGACAAATTTTATGTAAATCAATGAAATCTTCTGCTATTCAAATGGGGTATAGGGTTGCTTTGTTTATTTTCAATTAGATTATGAATATTATGAGAAGTCTAGGAATTTACTTGAATAGAATTATGTACATATCTGAAAAATATTTGGATTAGTACGCATTTTAAGCAGGATTTGATATAAAATCATCAGATAATATTTTTAATATAATTTACAATAGCTATAAAATATCTTGGTTCATCTATTAATAATTGATAGACCTTGTCTTCACTTTGTATGCCTATTCCATCAGCGAAGGGTTGCATTAAAGCAATATGGTCTAATTTAATTTCAAATCCCTTCTGTTGGTGTATGAATATTATACTTTTCTCTGTAATAGCAAGTTCTCCGCCGTAATGTAAATCAACATCTCCATACACAGCTTGACTCTTGCCTATGCTTTGGGTATTATATTTATCTGTATAGTTTTGAAAAAGCCTGTAAATCTTTGTAGTTGTTCCATAAGTTTCATTTATAAGACCTAACATTCTATTCTCACTAGTTAGCAAGGTGGCTGGCTCATAAAAGTGTAGTTGAGCATTGTCTAAAAAAATGGACGGTATATCAATAATTGGAAGTCCTGACTGTAAATTATTGATTTTATCATTTTCATTTTTTTCCTTTTCTTTTCTTAGTTTTGTATTCATTTTATCCATTATGTAATTTATTATCAATCTTCTAAATAGCAATATAATGTACCCATAACCGTGGACACTTTATTTAGTGAAGACCTGTCTTTCAGAC
>DALYNO010000139.1:0-8723 GCA_031975295.1 Anaerocolumna sp.
ACTACAATAAATTTAAAGTTATGATTTGTATGATTCATGTTAACTCCTTTTGTACAATGCAAACTCCATGACATTTCGCGATTCTACTTACCTTTTTTTTAGTCCTGTTTATGCCCCATTGTTTTTGTCATTTTTTCATACTTAGATATTGCTAAAATATGTATTTAATATACCATTTTATGACTAATTTATCAAATTTTATTTCATGAAATATGGTTAAATTTTCTGCAGTTTTACTGTTAGAAAAGCAAAAAGACATCTAATACTAGTATTAGACGTCCTTTTGGTAATAAATATGCAATGCAATCTATTGTGATATTTTATCAGATCTTGTAAATTCAAGACCAATATTCTTATGTCTTTTTTCAACTTTACCAGATCCAATCTTTTTTTCAGCTTGTAAGTAACTAGCTTTTGCTTTCTTCTCTTCTAGAAATTTCTTCATTCTTTCTATGTCTTTCATTGCCATTTTGCATTTCATCCTTTCAAATTTAAAACCCTATTTACAGGTCTTTCACTAACATTTCACATGGAGCGTATTTTCATGTCAAATATTCTTCTTGCACACGAACTATTCTACAACATATGTCTCAGGAATGAAAGCCTGTTTCTTTTATTACCACATTTTATTTCCTATAAATATTGGATATGAATTAATTTATCCTCATAATTTCAGCTACTTTTGTAAAATGGGACTTCAATTTATTCTAGTAAGTCAGAAGTCCCCTACTTCAAATACCAGAATTTTTTCCCTGCTGTTACTTCCTTCAAATAAATTCTCACAATTTATCTCATCTACAAACATAAATTCGTCTTTTGTCATAAGATAAGCTATGTACTCTATATCTGGATAGTAGAAAAACAATCTCATCTTTCTAGGATTGTCATAATAGGATTCCACAATTCTTCCCAATACAGATTTCAAAATCTCAACTGAAAATGGATTAAAAAAATAAAAACAATCTGCAGCGGCTTCTAGCTCATAATGTTCTGCAGCTATACAAATAAATTCTGGTTTATTCTTTCCTGTATAGGTACTTAAGTTTTTTAAGGAAGCAGCATAGATTTCCTCATCATATTCAATACCTATACTCCTGCATCCTAATTTTAAAGCCAGATAAAAATCTACCCTTCCCTTACCACATCCATAATCAATTACTGTATTTTCCTTGGAGATATAGCCAGCTTCCACAAGTCTTTGAAGCACCCCATAAGGTGTCGGTTCATAGGCATGATGATAGGCATCCTCATGATAGGCATCTCTGCCTGCTGTTTGTATTTTTAGTTCTTTATCAACAATAGCATCATCTAATGATTTCATTATAGTGGATCTCCATTTCTATACGTCATAAACTAATTGTATTTATTACTGTTGCAATTAACCGATGGCTCATTTTTTTCATTAACGCCTATAGTTTTAAACACAATTTGTTTTTATTTGCATTATATACCATATTTTTATAAATTAACAATAACTCAATTATAAAATACTCCAGTACTCTTACTTTTTCTCAAAATCAAAAATTCCCCTAGGTATGTTTTCAAATTCACATACTTAGGGGTAATAAAAAAATGATTTACTAATTACTAAAGTGAATAACAAAAGTTATGTTATGAAACCACCTATTAAATATCATCTTTCCTTATTGTAATACTTAATCAAAGCCTGTGTTCCTAATTCACC
Organism: Anaerocolumna sp.; assembly: GCA_031975295.1. GTDB lineage: Bacteria > Bacillota > Clostridia > Lachnospirales > Lachnospiraceae > Anaerocolumna. The sequence continues at coordinate 1,685 of DALYNO010000139.1, forward strand.
GGCACCTTCTTTTTCTAAGCTTTCATACATCTCTAGAACTTGGTTTAGTATATTAAGTTCTAAACCTTTTTCATCTGCTTCAGCAGCTGCAATTCTCATATCTTTGATAAAATGTTTGATAAAGAAACCAGGTGCATAATCCTCCTTTAATATTCTCGGCGCCACATTGCTTAACTGCGTACTTGCTGCGGAGCCTTTTTTGATGGTATTCATCATTGTCTCAACATCTAAGCCTGTTGTTTTCGCATAGGTCATTGCTTCACATACCGCTGAAAGTGTTCCTGCTATTACAATTTGATTCGCCATCTTAGTATGCTGACCATTGCCAGCCTTACCTTCATAAACGATATGCTCTCCCATGGCTTCAAACAATGGTCTGCACTTCGTATAGGCTTCTTCATCTCCACCAACCATTATGGTTAGGTTCCCTTCTCTGGCACCTACATCCCCGCCTGTTACTGGTGCATCAAGAGCAAATAAACCTTTTATCTTCGCTTCTTCATATATTCTAACTGCTAACTTTGGACTATTGGTAGTCATATCAATAAGATAAGCTCCTGTCCTGGCATGTTCCATAATGCCGTCTTCTCCAAAATACACACTTTCCACATCTTGCGGATACCCCACTATAGTTATAATAGCATCTTTATCTTTCACGCAATCTTTAATAGACTCGGCCCAGATGGCTCCTTCCTCAATAACATCCTGTACTTTTGATTTCGTTCTTGTGTATATGGAAACATGAAATCCTGTCTTTAATAAATTCCTTACCATGGATTTACCCATGATTCCTACACCTATAAATCCTATTCTCATCCTAACTCCTATCTGTGTACTTGGTACACCTTATATTTCGCACTACTTAAAAGAACAATCTAATGGCAGTCTCCACTTATGAGTAGCACTGACAAGTCATTTACATTAGTCCCTGTTGGTCCTGTTATAATAAGCCCATCCACTTCCTGTAAGGCATTATAAGAATCATTGTTATTTAGTATATCATATATTTTGATATTTTTTTCATTTAATTTACATGCTGTTGCTCCATCTACGTAGCCTCCTGCTGCATCTGTTGGTCCATCTGTTCCATCAGATCCCACAGAAAATACAGCAACATTACTTAATCCATTTATTTCATCAGCTGCCGCCAAGGCTAGTTCTTGATTACGGCCGCCTTTACCCTTTCCAGTTAATCGTACTACTGTTTCACCACCCGCAATAAATGCCAGAGATTTTCCTGTTTTATAATAATGTTTTGCAATTGCTCCTATAAATTTGCCAGCTTCTGCCGCTTCACAAGCCAGGCTGGAAGTTAAAATGATGGGTTCATAGCCTAATTCTAAGCACTTTAATCGTGCAGCTTCGCATAATTGATTTACACTTCCTGTTATTTTGGTAACCACATTATCAATCTTATCAGGGGTTTCCTGCTCTATTAGACTTCTTGCTTGATCAGACAAGGTTAATCCATATTTTTGGATAATCCCAAGGGCATTCTCTGAGGTAGAACTGTCCGGATATGCTGGACCAGAAGCAATCATATCTAGTGGATTATCTATGATATCCGATAAAACTACGGACATTACTTTGGCTGGTTCACATAACTTAGCAAATTTTCCTCCTTTTACCCTTGATAACCTTTTTCTTATTGTATTTATTTCTACAATGTTGGCACCACTGGCCAATAGCTGCTCATTCACATTTTTCATCTCATCTTCATCTAATAAAGGGTCTTCAAATAAGGCAGAACCACCCCCTGAAATTAACAGCAATACCCTGTCCTCAGGCTGAAGATTCGTTACTAGTTTTATTGCTTCCTTGGTGGCCATATAGGAATTAGCATCAGAAATTGGATGACCAGCCTCATACACTGTTATATTAGCCAGGTCTCCTTTACCATGGTGGTATTTCGTTATTACAATACCCTTGCTGATTTTATCACTTAGAATATCACTGGCTGCCTTAGCCATGGACCAAGCTGCTTTTCCAATGGATACTAACAATAATCTACCACCTTCAAATGATTCGTTTTCTAAAGCATTTCTGACTGCTGCATGTGGCAGTGCAGATTCTATGGATGAATGAATTATTTTAAATGCATCACTTCTTAAATCCATACAATTCTCCTTTCTTAAAAGTACTTAAAATGGCGTCAAAGCTTATGCTCCGACGCCTTACAAACTTTGTGAATAATTTATTTCAAGAAGAAATATACAATATATACGTTTATTAAGGATGTAATGCCTACTATAAACGTTCCTAAGGTTTGGGTTTTGTAACCATCCTCCACATTCATTTCACCAAAGTTAGTTACTACCCAGAAATAACTGTCATTTGCATGGGATACTGTCATGGCTCCTGCACCAATAGCAATAACTGTTAACGCAGCTAAAGGTGAAGTTCCTAATCCAATGGTTGCAAGCATAGGTGATAGGATTCCTGCTGTCGTTGTAATAGCAACTGTAGATGAACCTTGGGCTGTCTTTAATATTGCTGCAAGTAAAAATGGGAAGAATAAACCTAAAGTTGCAAGAACTGTAGCATTGTCTTTAATATAGTCAACCATGGATGTACTTGCAATTACATTACCAAGGACACCACCGGCTGCTGTTACAAATAAAATTGGTCCAGTAACTTTTAATGTATCATTTGTAATTTCATTAAACTCAGACATTTTCTTTTGGTCTATTAAGAGCAGAATTCCGAATAATACTCCAATTGCAATAGCAATGATTGGTGTTCCTATAAATGTTATAAATCCTACTTTAATATTGGCCATTGTTAGTGCTGATGAAAATCCCATTAAGAAAATAGGAACTAAAATAGGTGCAAAGGATAAAAATCCACCAGGTAATCTTCCATAACTTTTCACTAATTCTTCGTAAGTTTGTATCACTTCATTGTTATTATCACGTTCATCTCTTGACTTCACTTTCCTGCCAATAAATTTTGCAAAAAAATAGGAAGCAATCAGCGGTAGAATTGAACAAACAACCCCTAAACCGATAACAAGTAATAGATTGGTCTCCATACCCAGACCTTCATATAATGTATTGGCCGCAGCAATGGGGCCTGGTGTAGGCGGAATGAAACAGTGAGAAATATATAAGCCCATGGATAAGGCAACCGTAGTTGCTACTGCTGATTTACCTGTACGCCTAACTAAAGCTTTACGAATTGGGTTAACCATAACAAATCCGCTATCACAAAATACAGGGATGGAGATAATCCAACCCATAATTAACATGGCTAACTCTGGATTCTTTTCTCCCACTATACGGACAACTGTATCCGCCATTTTCAAAGCTGCCCCAGTTTTTTCAAGTAAGGAGCCAATTAATGCACCTAAGATTATAACAATACCTATACTCTTAAATGTGTTACTAAAACCTGTCCCTATGACACCTGGAATATCAACTAAAGGTATTCCCGCAGCCACTGCAAATAATAAAGCTACGGTCATAATGGATAAGAAAGGATGAATCTTTAATTTGGAAATTGCTAAAATCATTAGAAGAATTGCTACAATAAAAGTAATAAATAATGGTATACCTGACATATGATGCCTCCTCTTTTTTTATAATCATATCCGTCATTAATTATATTATTATAATACAACAAGGAGGCTTAACTAACAATATTACACATAACATACTTGTACCTTTATTTATATTATCGGTAATATGCACATATATTTACAAATAATCAACTAGTGTATAGTATTATTTCCTAGTTCCCTATAGAAATAAATTGCAATGTAAAATAAAGAAGAATGCCGGATAGATCTAGGGTCATAACCAGTCCTCTCCGTAATTTGTTTCAATCTGTTTTGAAGGGTATTTTTATGAATAAATAATTTATCTGCAGCTTTATTAATGGAGCCTTCCATATCATAATAAACCTCTAAAAGAATCATTGTCTCTCTTATCTCTTCATTGGTAAAGCCTCTAAATATTTTATTTATAAATTCCAGCTTAATTCCTTCTTCTAACTCATCACAAAACACTTCCATATTTAAATCATCATAAAATCTAACGTCCCATTTATGGGTGCGCATACATGCTCTATTCGCTTTAGTTGCTCTAATGAATGCTAATTTTGCGAATGTGTAGTTTCCCATAGGGCTATCAATTCCTATGGCTAATTTAACTGGATATTTATTTTCAATCTCATTTTTTAACAGTGTAACGATTTCTATGATTTCGTTATCATCTTTTGCTGTAATCGCACAGATTAGTGCAGACCCGGATTCATAATAAATATTACTATGATTAATCCTTACTATTCTTTGCTTTAAACTTTTTTCTGCTTCCTCAATAACCTGCATGGATCGAATACTTTCATCCGTATCCTTTATATAGAGACTGCATACCATGAGCCTTCTTGGCATAGTGATATCAAAGCCCAGCGCTTTTCCCTTTTTGACAAAATCCTTCGTTATATTTTTAGCTTCCCCATTAAACCATTCGGATAGGTATCTATTGCAGATATTTTCCTTCAATTGCTTTTGTTCTACGGAATAAGCATTTTCAAGAATTAGTTCTGTCATTCTTTTAATAATGTTGGCACTTTCCTTTATTTCATCATAGACTCCTGTAATACCCAAGACACCGACAATATAATTTTGAATTTTTAAAGGATAATTAATGCCTTCTAATGCACCATCAAATTCTCCATCATAATTCACTCTTATTTCAGATATTTGATCCGTTACTATTTGATAAGCCCCTTCATGAAATGTGTTAACTCTTTTAGCATCTGAACTAGCTATAATTATCCCCCGTTCATCCATGATATTTATTTTCATGGGAATTACAGCATTAACTTCTCGTACAATGTTTTTCGCAATCTTTTGTGATAATATCATACTAATCCAGATTTCCTTTCCTATTGAGTTTACTTTTATTTAAATAGTAAATTTATTTTACCACTATATACACTGGGGTATGTCCATTTTTTTAATTTTTTATAGTATCCTAACATTACAATTAGACTTTAAGAATATAGCATCCCTGTCTGTTTTCTATTTAAATCTGTTTTCTATTTAAATCTGTTATCAATTTCAGCAATAATCAAAGCTTTAGCCACTGTCATTGCGTCAATAATCTTCTGAAATCGTTTATAAAGCGGTGCCTCAGCACTATATTTCTTCTGCCCGGCTTCACATTTATTTATGATAGACTCTACTGGCTTTAGTGCTTGCACTAAATCATCTTGGGAATACTTCATTCTTTCTGGATCTTCTGACAATAATTCCTTAGAGATATACATAGCCTTAATTCTATTCCGAAGCAGGGTATGGCTAGAACTCCCCTCTAAAAACTTTTGTTGTTGCTTTTCGCATTTACTTATGGTAGATATAACTACCTGTAGTGCATTTGTTATTTGGTCACCTGTAACGTCCACCATGTGCTTTTACCTTCTTATATATTAATATTATTACTATTTAGCATTACTATATTTATTTCGAAGCCTCATATATATAATCAATTACATCTTTCCATAGGATACTTTTCTTAGAAGAGCATTCTATCTCTTATCAGTGTCTTAATTCAATCTCTTTCATTTTCTCCAGCTCAAACCCTTCTTTTAAAACTGCAAATTTTATAATTCCAGGCTATAAAGCTTTACATGGACAAGCATATCTACATTTGCAAAGTTAGAAGGCATTACAATCAATTGTTCATTTGCTAGAGCTATCATACCATATTCTAGCAAAATATAATAGAACCGTATATAAGTTTTCTAAATTACCACAAAAATAAGACAAACCCCCAAATTGACTATGTATATGCCAGCTTGGAGGTTTACAAGAAACTACTAACAAAATCTGCTATGGTTTATTTTACAATTCTTTTGTTCTGTTTATGATATTAAAATATATAGTGTATTTTTCATCGGTTACTTCATATAAAGGCAGAAAATTAAAATTATGTTCTTGATTTATAGTCTTATATGCTCCTTGTTTCCAAGGAAATATTTTATACATATGCTCATACTGGGGTATTAAGAATTCATAGGGCTTTTTGACATTACCATATAATTTACTGTCCCTATGACAAATACCAGCTAAAACAATGGGTCCTTCCATAAAGGCATAGGTATTGGCTATATCAGGCAGGGGAGTGGTTACCACGGTGCAAGGGAAGTACATTGTGACAATATCCTCGCCCCATACCCGTTTCATATTTATATAACCCTTCTCAATCTGGTATTCGACTGGTTTACCATTTATACTAATGACAGGATTGCCTTCTACCCACTCAGGCACCCTAAAGGAAAGTGAAAACTCAGTATTTTTTTCTGCCTTTACATCAAATATGAAAGACCACCTGGACATCTGGCTTTCATCCCTTTCATCAAATAGAGCAAGTTCGTTATAGGATTTCATATCGATATTCTGTCTTACAATAATATCCGAATTAGTGTGTTTCCATAGAACTTCTGAAGGTATATATTGGCTTACAATTAGTTTATCCTTTTCTTCAAAGTATATAATTGAATTATACATCGTTTGAGCCTGTACCATCGTTCCGTGACAACACCAAAAATCATGCGTCTTCGTTCCCCATTTTTTTATGCTACCTGCTTTTAATGGTAAAAAATAAGTTGGCATGCCTGTATGCATATTTTGCTGTGCCAGTAAGCCATTATACAAATTTTTTTCTATATAGTCTGCATAAGTAGTATCATTGGTCCATTTAAACAGATAGGATGCTAGTCGAATCATATTATACACTGTGCAAAACTCCTGATTAGAGTCACTCAAAAAATTACCAAGTTTATTAGGAGATGTCCAGTATTCACCGGCTCCTTGCCCACCTGTACAGTAATATCCACGATCGGTAACTGCATTCTTCCAAAAAGCTTCGGTGAGGTTTTTCCATTTTATTTCACCAGTTATTTCGTACATTTTAGCCGCGCCATGCGCCCAAGGAATACTTGCATTTGCATGACAATTGGTCAAGGCATCTCTGCCAGCTTTCAATTCTTCAAATAATCTAGGATTACTATATTTATTGGCAAGACTTAAGTATTG
>DALYNO010000140.1:0-8700 GCA_031975295.1 Anaerocolumna sp.
CCGACAAATGGGAAAAGTTTTATGGAGCGCCATGGCTCATAGTCCCTGGGATCATATCAATGAAAAAGATTTCTATGCAAATCTTAGAAAAAGATGTATTGATCTTAGAAACAGCACAGATCGTGCGCTTATGATTACTTGCGGCTGTAATTTATTTGAATGGGGAACATTTTTAAGAAGAATGGATAATTTTCTCATGGACACTTATGCGGAACCAGAGAGCGTAATTGCGTTAAATGAACAATTGATGGAAAGACATCTTAAGATGTTAAAAGCGGTTTGTGAGTCTGTGGGAGATGTTGTGGATATTCTTCGTTTTGGAGATGATCTGGGCATGGACACGGGAATGTTTATGTCTTTGGAAAAATACAGGGAATTATTTAAGCCCTACCATCGCCAGTTAAATGATTATGTCCATAAGCATAGTAATATGAAGACATTTTTACACTCCTGCGGATCTATATATCCTCTTATGGGAGATTTAATTGATGCAGGTTATGACATTATTAACCCGGTGCAAACAACAGCGAGGGATATGGATCCGAAACGACTTAAAGAGGAATTTGGTAAAGACATAACATTTTGGGGTGGCGGCTGCAATACAAGAAGTATATTAAACCGAGGAACTACACAAGAAGTGTATGAATACTCAAAAAGAATGATTGATATCTTTTATAAAGATGGCGGATTTATATTTAATACAGAACACAATATCCTGCCCGATGTACCACCTCAGAATATAATGGCCATGTATAAAGCGGTGGAAGACTCAAGAAAATAAGGAGGTATACCTTGAAAAGTAATTTTAAAGAAAAACTAAAAAAACTTTTGGGGAGGAATGAAGTCACTACTGTTTTAGCTGTATTATTGCTGGGGATTATATTTTCTATATTTTCTAATAGCTTTTTAACTCCATATAACTTATTTAATTTGGGAAGAACGGCTGCAATTTACATATTTATCTCAATAGCCCAGGCCTTGGTCATCATTGTTGGCGGTATGAATCTTTCCTTAGGGTTTATTGGTGGGTTATCGGTAGTTACCGTAGGATATTGTATTCAAGTGATAGGAATTCACCCTCTAATTGCTGTTATGATAGGTTTGATAATTGGTATTCTGGCAGGCCTTTTAAACGGGTTTATTATAACTTTTTTCAAACTAAATTCTTTTGTGGTCACCCTAGCAACTTCGTTTATTTTTACTGGACTAATCAATGGTATATCTCAGGGATATCCTTATGATCAAATTCCTTCCAGCTTTACATTAATTGGACGGGGTGGTGGCTTTGGAATCCCTTATGTAATGTGGCTTGCTGCAACTGCATTAGCAGTGCTGGGATATTTGTTTAAATATACTGTAGTGGGCAGAAGAATTCTTGCAACAGGAGGGAATACGGACGTTGCTAAAATGTCAGGAATCAATACAAATAAAATGATTATATTAGCGAATGCAGGTTCTGGCTTATTTGCTGCAATTGCAGGTGTTTTATGGATATCCAGAACTGGATCGGCTCAACCCTCAACAGGAACTGATTGGATGCTGATTTCCTTTGCTGTGGCTGTAATTGGCGGGACTGTGTTAAAGGGAGGCGTTTTTAATCCTGTGGGTATGTTTTTTGCAAGTATATTAATTGTTATGGTCAAGAACGGTCTAGTTATGTTAAATGCAAATGTTTATTTTGAACAAGCTTATTTGGGACTAATTTTATTACTGGCAGTTTCACTGGAAAGTATTCGTTACATATTGAACATGAAAAAAATGAAACGACAACTAAAAGAGCAACATATAATGGGAGGAAAAAATAAATGAGAAAGAAAAATGTAATAATTGTAATTTTACTCATATCAGCCTTATTATTAACAGCCTGTAATCTAAAGAAAGAAAACATAAAGGAAACAGCAACTTCTAACAATGAAACCACACAAACAGAGGATAATACAGCAAAATCAGAGATTGATAATTTGAAAATGGCGTGGTATGCGCCAGCGCCCCATCCTTACTTCGAAGAAGTACAAAAGGGTGTTGAAAAATTTTGTACAGAACAAGGAACTGATGTTATCATCCAGATTGGTCCGGACTGGACACAGGCAAGTGAAAATGAAAAAGTTGAAGCTCTGGTTGCACAAGGAGTAAATGCTCTTTCAATTTATCCAAGTGATGCTTCTGGTGCAAACGGTCTTTATGAAGAAATCTTTCAAAAGGCTGGTGTTAACGTAGTCAATTTTGGAAGTGACACATTTGCACCCTCTGCGGCAAGAGCGGCAGTTGCAACTGATGTGAAACAAGCAGCAGCAGATGCTACAGAAGCTGTAATTAAAGGAATGGGAGAGAAGGGTAATATTCTAAACGTATTAGAAGTATTAGAAGACCCAAATACTGCGCTTAGAAAAGAAGGAATTGAGGAGACCGTTGCGAAATATCCCAATGTGAAAATCATTCAAGAAATTGCAGGGATAAAAACTCAGGAAGAGGCTGTAAGCAAAATAGAAAGTGCACTTTCTGCTAATATTGGTAATATAGATGGAGTTATTTGTACTGGTCTGGTAACAAGTGTAGGTATGACTCAAACATTATCTGATTATTATGAAAAACAAAAAGATACGAAACATATTTTTGCTGTTACAATTGATACAGACGAAGGTGTAATGAAAGGTATAGAAAACGGAATAATTGATGCAACCATTGCACAAAATCCAATTGGACACGGGTATATCTCTTGTATGTTACTTAAATATCTAGGAGAAGGTTACAAAATGAAAGAGGATAAATATTTTATTAACGCCGGAAACGTCCTGGTAACAAAGGATAATATAAACACATATGCGTCTGATTTGGAGAAAGTAACTAAGGACATAGTAGATAAGTTGACCGTTGATTATTTAACTAAATAAAATAGTTACTTAGCTAACAAGGAGGTATAATGCTTGAGTTAATAGGAATTAGTAAAATCTTCCCCGGTGTAAAGGCTTTGGATGATGTATCTCTAACTTTTCTGCCGGGAGAGATTCATGCTTTAATGGGTGAAAACGGTGCAGGAAAATCAACTCTTATGAAAATTATAACAGGTATTTACCAACCGGATGCAGGAGAAATTTTCTATAATGGACAAAAAATTGAGATGAAAAGTTTTCGGGATGCAGTTAATCATGACATTAATATGGTAAGCCAGGAAATACAAGTGATACCCAATTCAACTGTGGCAGAAAATATGGTATTGGATAGGATTGATAAATTCAAAGGTACCATAGGATTAAATTGGAACAAAATGAATACCACTGCCAGATATTATTTGGATATGATTGGTCTTGATTTGTCGCCTACAGATAAAGTTGATCATCTGAGTGCTGCTTATAAACAATTATTGCAAATTGCAAGAGCACTATCATCAAATGCAAAATATATTTTACTAGATGAACCAACATCTTCACTTACAACACATGAAAGCAATAGATTAATCACTATTATAAAAGATTTAAAGAAAAAAGGTGTAGGGATTATATTCATTTCACATAAGATTGAGGAAGTCTTAACTCTTTGTGATAAAGTATCTGTACTACGTGATGGGAAATATGTTGGCTGCAAAAGCAGTGAAAATTTACATCGCAATGATATTGTTAAAATGATGATTGGCCGTGAAGAGGATTTAAAACCATTAGGTATTTTAGATGTAAAAGAGGAAAAAGTCTTAGAAGTAATTCATCACACTACTTATGGACAATTTAATAATCTAAGCTTTTGCTTAAATAAAGGTGAAATACTTGGTCTTTATGGTTTGGTAGGTTCTGGACGAACAGAACTATTAAAACAAATTATTGGTGTAGAAAAAAAGGATGGTGGTGAAGTTTTCGTAAAAGGGAAAAAAGCTAACATAAGATCTGTCAGAGAAGCACTAGATGATTACAAGATTGGATATGTCACTGAGAATAGAAAAGAAGAAGGGTTATTATTGGATTTTTCAGTAACTACTAATGTAGGAATCACCATATGGCAAAAGATTTTGAATAAAATTGGAAAAATAAAAGTTTCAGAAGAAATGAAAACTGTAGATAATATGATTCATAAGATGGAAATAAAAACTCCTAATAAAAAAACAAAAGTTAGTGCACTATCAGGAGGAAATCAGCAAAAAGTTAGTATTGCAAAGTGGTTAGCGGCTGATTGTGATATATTAATGATTGATGAACCTACAGTTGGAGTTGATGTAGGTGCTAAGGTACATATACATAAACTTATCTGGGACTTGGCTCTAAATGAAGAAAAATCCATAATATTAGTATCATCGGATATGCCAGAATTGATCAAACTAGCAAGTAGGATTCTTATATTTAAAGACTGGAAAATTGTAGGGGAAATGAAAGATTTAAATAAAGAAGATAAAAATTACCCAGATATTAGCAGCTGTATCGGGGAGTATTTAGCATAACTTTCTTTAGTTGGTAATAGGTAACATCTCTTTGGTATATATTGTTAGTTTTAGCCTAATCTTGTCCTAGGCACCTGTAATTTTTTCGTATTCATGTAAGAAAAGCTTGAAAAGCCTTGATAATAAAGGCTTTTCAAGCTTTTCTGTTAATGCTTAATAATACAGCCATTTTTCTATAGTACATATGAACCATGGTAATATATGGAAAATTATCTTAAGCTTTAATTAATATATGTTATTGTTTTAACATATATCGTAACTTATAAACCCATAAAAGAAAAGAGGTGTCCTATGAAAAAAGTTTTTACTATGCTTTTTGCAGTTTTACTAATGGTTTGCTTTGTAATAACCCCTGCATTAGCAAAAGAACTATCTAACCAACCACAATCAACAGTTTCGCAGCAAGCAGCTACCCACAAAATGAGAAATGTATTGTATTATGGAGATTGGTCTATCTGGAAGGAATTCTATCCCCAGAATATACCGGCTGATAAGTTGACTCATCTTAATTATGCATTTCTGGATTTTGATTCAAATGGAAATCTGGTGTTTACTGATAAAGATGCAGCAGTTGGAGCACCAGTAGGACAGCCAGGAGTAGGCTGGGATTTTGCATATTCTGGTCTTTTTATGGCATTTCAACAACTTCGTGCTGAACATCCCAATTTAAAAATAGGTATTTCAGTAGGTGGTTGGTCAAAATCTGGAGATTTTTCAATCGTTTCAGCTGATCCTCAAAAACGTGCTAATTTAATTCATAATATAATTAAGTTAGTAGATTATGCGAATATGGATTTCGTGGATTATGATTGGGAATATCCAGTAGCGGTACGTCAGCCGGATTTAGTGGATAACAAGAATGATGAAGGAACCATGTATGCTGCACCAGAAGACAAAGAAAACTTTGTTACTCTTTTAGAAGAAACCAGAGCAGCTTTGGACCAATTAGGATCTAAAAAGGGCAATAAATATTATGAGCTAAGTGTAGCTATACCAGCCTCTAAAGCGCAAGTGGATTTGGGTATAGACGTTGAAGGAGTCTTTCGTGTTGTTGATTTTGCCAATATTATGACTTATGACATGGGAGGCGCATGGAATGAGTACAGTGGGCATCACACGGCTCTATATACCAATCCCAACGACCCATTAAAAGGAAATAACTTATCTGTTGATGATAGTGTTAAATATTATATTCAAAACGGAGCACGTCCTGAACAGATTGTTGTAGGAGCAGCCTACTACACACGTGGATGGGCTAAAGTAGCAGCTGGCACAGACAGCAGCCTGCCTGGTTTATTCCAAAAGGCGGAAATGGTGTCTAAGGATGCAGATCAAACTCCATCGCGTGGCGGTATAAATGAAGACCCGTTAACAGTTGGTGATGGCGGACGTGCAGGCGGAGTATGGTCTTATAAAAGCCTTGATAAATTAAAAGCTACTGTTCCTGGTTTGGTAGAATACTGGGATGATGTTGCAAAGGCTCCATATTTATATAATCAGCAAACAGGAGCATTTTTTACTTATGATAATGTTCGCTCTATCCAGGAGAAAGCTAGTTATGTTGTAAATAATAATTTGGGTGGAATGATTGCATGGATGGCATCTCAAGATGCAGCTTCTACAGATCCAACGAAACGTGATGAACTTACAACTGCTTCAAAAGAAGGAATGTTTGGAAATGGAAGTCTACCTGTACATGAGATAACCTATAAAGATTTAGATGTAACGGTAAATGTGAAACCTTATCAAGAATCAAATGTAAATGGTTATGAAATTACTATAATTAATAATGAAAAACAGGAGGAAACGGATACTGTACTGCGTTTGCTAGAAATTGGAGCTGAAACAATTAAATTACCTAAACTATATATTAAATCAGATGGCACATTTACACAAGGTGATTATCTGGCAGGAACCGTAACAAATGAGAATGGATATACCCTAGTGGATTTAAGTTCAGTTTATGATGCTAAAACTATTGGTCAAGGTAAAACCTATACCCTTAAGATCAATGGAACTGCAAATATTGAGCAGATAGAACTTGTACAACGCTTATCTGATACCAGCCCAGAAGTGAGTCGACAAACAGTATATGGAGAACTTGAAGAAGTTGATAATCAGCCCCCGGTAATTAGTGGGGTTTCCAACCAAACCATCCAATTAAATCAAGTATTTCATAAACTTGCTGGTGTAACGGCAGCAGATAAAGAAGATGGAGATTTGACAGATAAATTAGAAGTAACAGGAGAGGTAAATACCTCAGTAACAGGTGAGTATACTTTAGTATATAATGTAGCTGATTCTCAAGGTGCTAAGACTTCTGTTACACGGATAATAAAAGTAATCCCATCCGTTGAAACAACCAATGACTTTGGTGTGGGAAAAGGAACGGAATGGCCAAGTCAAGTTTTTGCCCCATTTGTGGACATGGTTGCCTGGATTACGAAAGATGACTATAATATAGCAGGTGTTGCTAATTTAGCAAAACTTGCAGACGATACCGGTGTACTATATTATAATTTGGGATTTATTCAATCTGCAGGAAATACCGTAACCAATGGAAAATTAAAATGGGGCTGGGGTGGCTTACCTGCTTTAACAGAAGGAAGTGACCATACACAATATGATGGCATAAAAAAAAGCATTCTAAAGTTACGTGAAAAAGGCGGAGATGTAACCATATCACTGGGTGGACTGAATGGTACATCATTTTGGCAGGTTACCCAGGATGTGGATGTTTTATATGACACATATATGGAAATTGTAACAGGTTATGGCTTGACCCAACTGGATTTGGATATTGAAGGCTCTGCACAGAATTTACAACAAAATATTGCAAATGCAAAAGCTATAAAAAAATTGCAAGATGCAACTGGTGTAAAGATTATACTTACAGTTCCGGTTATGCCGTTTGGTTTAACAATTGATGGTACCAATTTAGTGGATGCATACTTAAATGAAGGTGTAGACATAAAACTTGTTAACATAATGGCAATGTGCTATGGACCTGCTTCTTTACTTCCTGAGGAGAACTACGGTACAGCTTCTTTAAGAGCAGTAGAATCCACAGTGGAGCAACTTAAGAGCATATATAGGAATCATGGCATAACCCTTACTGAACAAGAAGCTTATGCAAAATTAGGCACCACAATATCAATCGGATTTGAATCTTCATCACACCCTATTTTTACTACAGAATGGACTCAACTGGTTGTTAACCAAGGGATTGCTCAACGGTTAGGTATGGTATCTTTCTGGTCTATCAATAGAGATGCAATGCTAGAGGATAATGCTGGAGTTTCTACCCCCTATGCCTTTACCAATATTTTTAAGCAATTTACACAGTCGAGTCCCGTAAATCAAAAACCAATTATTAATGGTGCGGCAAATGTTACAATCAAAGTTGGTGATAATTTTAATATCCTTGAAGGGGTAACCGCAATTGATCTTGAGGATGGTAATATAACATCAACCATAAGTTATACGGGTCAGGTTGATACTTTAATACCAGGAATTTATACAATTATATACACCGTGACTGATAGCAAAGGTTTGACAGCTACCGTGACCCGTATTGTAACAGTGGAAGAAGCTGGCTCAGTAGATCCAACTTTAAATGAATGGGATTCTGGAAAGATTTATCTGGCGGGTGATATTGTAAGTTATCAAGGTAAACAGTACAAAGCAAAATGGTGGGTACAAGGTCAGGCACCAGGTACTACCGATGCATGGGAACGTTTAAATAACCTGAATCCTGATGGTAGTGAAAATCTGGAATGGGATCCGCTTAGAGTCTATAACACAGGAGATGTGGCATTGTATCATGGTGAAAGATATGTAGCTAAGTGGTGGGTACAAGGTGAAGAGCCAGATAAATCCTTGGCCTGGGAAAAGGCAGATGATGCAGTATGAGTAGGTAACAAGGCTTGGAATAAGCAGGCCTTACCTCAGTTGGCAAGCAGTGAAACAGAATACAATAATGTTATAATGTATGATGTAATCTGATTTAAAAAAAGATAGCTCTTGTAAGAAAGGGCTATCTTTTCTTGTGCCTTGTTAAGTAGTACAACTTAAGGGTTATATCTATAGTATGAGTTACCATTGTAAATTAACTACTTTTGTGCCGGAATACGTATCTCAATTTCTGTATATTCCCCTAATTTACTTCTATAAGACAGCCCAAAATTTGTATCATAGAACAACTGCAATCGGTTATGGGTATTTACTATCCCTACACCACTACCAGAGGAGCTCTTTATTTTTCCGGTCAATATCTC
>DALYNO010000141.1:0-7178 GCA_031975295.1 Anaerocolumna sp.
CAGGAGCTACTACCTCAGAAAAGAATGATAGTAGCTTTATGAGTAATCAAGAAAAGCGTTCTTTAACCTCAGAAGTTGTATACGATAGTATTTTAAACAATATAACTAACAAGAAGAAAAACACAGAAGAGGCAATCTATCAGGACAAAGATGCTGGAAAAGAAGAGACTGCCATTGAAAAGAAGTTAAATGCTTTGCAAGTACTACTAGAGAAGCAATTAGAAGAAAAAAAATCTGAGAATCTTTCTCCGGAAAAGGACATAAAAGAGGAAGAGAGTAAACCTTACCTGGACTTAGTCTATAATCAATTGCTCAAAAATGAAGTAGATAAAGAGTATGTGACGCAAATTATAAATGAATTAGAAACCAAATTCAGTAAAGATACCACAATTGACAATATACTATCCAAAGTATATCAAAAAATAATATTGAAACTAGGACAGCCAAAAGCCATAGAATTAAAAGCAAATCAGACAAAATTTGTCTTCTTTATCGGTCCTACAGGCGTTGGTAAAACCACAACAATAGCAAAAATTGCTTCGGATTTTAAGCTAAACAAAAAGGTTAAGGTTGCTATGTTAACATCAGATACCTACAGAATAGCTGCAGTGGAACAGTTAAGAACCTATGCAAATATACTTGGTATACCAATGCAAGTAATATACACTGAGGCTGAAATTGCAAAAGCAAAAGAAGAATTCTCTGATTATGATGTTGTTCTAGTAGATACTGCAGGCAGGTCCCATAAGAATTTGGAACAAAGAGATGATTTGGAACGCTTAATTCATACTATTTCACAAGAGGAGAGAGAAATATATCTTGTATTAAGTGCAACAACCAAATATAAAGATTTAATTAGGATTACTGAAAGTTACAGTGACTTTACAGAATATAGATTAATTTTTACTAAGCTGGATGAGACTATTTCAGTAGGTAATATATTTAATTTGAAAATGCATACAAATGCAGAATTATCGTATACAACTTATGGTCAAAATGTTCCAGATGATATAAGTAAGATAGATACCCAAGAGACTGCTAAGAAATTACTAGGAGGCATTGATTAAATGGACCAAGCCCAACAGTTGAGGAACATTATAAAACAACAAAATCAGACTCGTAGTACAGCCAGAGTTATTACTGTTACAAGTGGTAAAGGTGGTGTTGGTAAATCCAATATTTCGGTCAATTTAGGAATAAATTTAAGCAGATTAGGCAAACGAGTAGTAATATTGGATGCAGATTTTGGTTTTGCAAACGTTGAAGTTATGCTTGGTATTAGACCAGATTACAATCTTTCTGACTTAATGTTTCGTGGTAAAGGATTACAAGAGATTATTACGAAAGGACCTGAGAATCTTGGATTTATTTCAGGAGGATCGGGTATATCAGAGTTATCCAATGTTTCAAGAACCCAAATTGAATATTTGACTCAAAAGCTATATGAATTAGATGAAATTGCTGATATAATTATCATAGATACAGGCGCCGGTTTATCTGAAAGTGTCATAGAATTTGTAATGGCAAGTTCTGAAGTATTATTAGTGGTAACGCCGGAACCAACTTCTATAACCGATGCATATGCACTACTTAAGATTCTGAATCGTAGATTAGACTTTAGCGCAGAACAAACAGCGATTAAGATGATTGCAAACCGCATTGATTCCAAAGAAGAAGCAAAACAATTATATATGAAATTAAATATGGTAGTAGAGAAGTTCTTAACAGTTAAAATGGATTACCTTGGGGGCATCCCTCAGGATCACAATGTGACCAAAGCTGTTATGCAACAAAAGCCATACTCCATATTATATCCCAATTCCTCGTCCTCTAAAGCTGTTTATGAACTTGCCAATACTCTCTGTGACAATGTTAGAGAGAAACCAAATACGGGAAGGGGAATTGCGCAGCTTTTCTCAAATTTGTTACATATGCGGCTAAAATAAATGTGGGGGGAATTAGCTTATGAATCATAATATCCTATCAATTGGTGACAAATTGGAATTGAAAAAAATAAGGCTTAGTGCTATTGAACCAGATAGTGAAAAGCTATATAAAAGTCAGATACTTGATTTTGTTGATGATAAAACGCTTATTATTTTGATGCCTATGGAAAAAGTTCGAATTATTCCTTTGTCAGTTGGAGATAAATATTGTATTCGATTTTTTACAAAAAAAGGTCTATATCAATGTAATTCCATCATAGTGGGAAGGTCCAAATTAAACAATATCTATGTTTTAACAGTAGAACTTATATCAGATTTAGAGAAAAAGCAACGGCGGGAGTTTTATCGACTTGAATGTTTTTTGGATATGGAATACTATTTATTATCTGATACTGAGATTTCTATTATGAATAAGATAAAGGCGAATAATTTCAAGAATGACACTGAATTTGAGAATTATATCAATGCTCTTAATGAATGCAAACGAGAGTGGAATAAAGGTGTAATTGTTGATATTAGCGGAGGCGGAGCGAAGTTTGTATCAGATAAATTACATGAATATGGAAACATAATACATATAACCATACCATTTGAGCCTTCTGTTAAACTGAAAAATAAATGGCTAAAAGCCATAATAGCATCTTCCGAAAAAATGGTGAATCGTCAAGGTTCGTATGAACATAGAGTTCAGTTTAAAGATATATTGAAAGAGGACAGAGAAGTTATTATTAAGTATATCTTTGAAGAGGAACGAAAGTATAGAAACAAGGATAAAGGGGTATAAAGTATAACGGAGGCGATTTATGCAGAAAAAAGTTTTGGTAGTTGATGACTCTGCACTCATGAGAAGGGTGCTCTCTGATATAATAAACTTAGATCCAAGGTTTCAAGTTTCTAAAATAGCAACAAATGGGTTAGAAGCGTTAAATTTATTAATTCAGGAAAAAAATGGTTTTGATGCGGTTATCTTAGATATTAACATGCCTAAGATGAACGGCTTAGAGTTACTGGAGCAATTAGAGAAATACAAGGTTAAGGTAACGATTATTATAGTTAGCACAGTGGCAAAAGAAGGCGCAGCAGAAACAATCAGAGCATTAGAATTGGGAGCTTTTGATTTTGTTACAAAACCGGATAGCTTTTTTGATGTTAAAAGTGATAATTTTAAAAATAAGATTATTGATAGCCTTGTAGTAGCAACTAAACTTGACCAGAGTAGTGAAAAAGTTCCACCTCTTTCTGAATTTAAAAGTTCATTTGCTGTGCAAAAAGAAATAATGCCACCAATACAGCCAATCAGAAAGAGTGAGAAACGATTTAAGAGCAGTGGAACAAAAAAATTAGTTGCAATCGCTTGTTCTACTGGCGGGCCAAAAGCTTTACAGCAGGTTGTTCCTAAGTTGGTTGAAAATATTGGTTGTAGCGTACTAATCGTACAACATATGCCAGAAGGATTTACTGCATCACTTGCGAATCGTCTTAATGAACTTAGCAATATAACTGTAAAAGAGAGTGCAGATAAGGATATCCTTTCACCAGGAACGGCTTACATTGCTAAAGGTGGAAGTCAAATGAGGGTAAACACAACGGATAGGGGGGTATCCTCTTTATCTATAACGGTGGAAGCTGCCAGAAACGGCTTAAAGCCATGTGCTGATTATATGTTTGAATCCTTAATTAATACTGACTTTACAGATATAACTTGTGTTGTATTAACTGGTATGGGAAGCGATGGAACCAATGGAATTAAACAATTAAAACAGAAAAAAAATATTTATGTAATAGCACAGGATGAAGCCTCAAGTACAGTTTATGGAATGCCAAAAGTGGTTGCCCAGGCGGGGCTTGTGGATGAAATCGTTCCATTAGAGCAAATAGCTGGTGCTATACTAAAGAATCTGGGGGTACAGTAAAATGGATGTTAGTCAATATCTAGAGATTTTTATTGATGAAACGAAGGAACATTTACAGAGTTTAAATCAGCAGTTATTGGTGCTGGAAACAGAACCTGAAAATGTAGAGACAATTAATGAAATATTCAGGGCAGCACATTCCTTAAAAGGTATGGCAGGGACTATGGGATATAAAAGAATGCAACGATTAACCCATGATATGGAGAATGTTTTTTCCGAAATCAGAAATGGGAAAATGGGTGTTACTGCGGAACTAGTGGATGTTTTGTTCAAAGGTTTAGATGCTTTGGAAGCTTATCTTAGCAATATCCAGGAAAGTGCCGATGAAGGTACTCAGGACTATGAAGATATCATCAGCCAACTAAATAATATATTAGACATTGGTTTAGGCAAGGTTGCAGCTAATAATACCCAAGCTCAAAAGCCAGTGGCTGCACAAGAAGTTACGCTGCAAAAAACTACAGTTGGGTTAGAATACAAAGCGCTTGAGCTTGCTGATTATGAAAAGAAAGCAATCAAGAAAGCAGAAGAGTTGGGCATGAACGCATATGGCTTGACTGTATACATACATGAATATTGTATTTTAAAAGCTGCCAGAGCTTTTCTGGTATTTAAGGCTTTAGAAGGTCTTGGAGATGTAATAAAGTCAAACCCCGAAGTACAAGATATAGAAGATGAGAAGTTTGAATACGATTTTAGTGTTGTTTTATTAACAAAAGCAGACATGGATAAAGTGAAGTCTACAGTATTAAATGTTTCTGAAATTAAAGATGCAGTTATTCAAACCATTCATGTGGAACAAATTGATGAGATAGAGATTACACAGGAAATAAAAATTGAAACAGAACAGGTTGTGGATAATGGAAAAGCGACTGCACAAACTTCCGCTAAGCAATCCGCTAAACCTGTTGTTAACAGATCTGTAAGAGTAGATATTGAAAAACTTGATGTATTGATGAATCTTGTGAGTGAGTTAATCATTGCTAAAAATGGATTGGTATCTATAAGTTCAAGTGATAAAAACGCCACAGGTACTGGATTTAATGAGCAAATTGAATACTTGGAGAGAGTAACTACAAATCTTCATGAATCTGTTATGAAAGTGCGAATGGTTCCTATTGAAAGTGTTGTGAATCGTTTCCCTCGAATGATTCGTGACTTATCTAAGAAACTGGATAAGAAAATGGAATTATATATGACAGGGGAAGAAACAGAACTTGACAGAACAGTCATTGATGAAATTGGTGATCCATTAATGCATTTATTACGTAATGCTGCTGACCACGGTTTAGAAAGCAGTGAAGAACGTGTAGCAAAAGGGAAATCACCCATAGGTTCCATTTATCTGGATGCATATCAGGATGGAAATAATGTTGTGATTGAAGTAAGGGATGATGGTGCCGGCATTAATGTTGAAAAGGTACGTAAAAAAGCAGTTGAAAAAGGTGCTTTAAGTGCTGACGCGGCAGATCTTATGTCTGATAAGGAAATTATCGATTTATTGTTTAAACCAAGTTTTTCTACTGCTGAAGTAATTACGGATGTATCTGGCCGTGGTGTTGGGCTAGATGTAGTAAAAACCAAGATAGAAGCACTTGGCGGCGATATTGAAGCCAAGAGTAAGCTTGGGGATGGCAGCAACTTTATTATAAGATTGCCATTAACATTAGCAATTATACAAGCACTTATGGTTGAACTTGGTCCTGAAAAATATGCGATTCCGCTAGGAAGCATTCAAACTATAGAAGATGTATTAAGTTCAGATATTAAATATGTACACTCTAAAGAAGTGATTAATTTAAGAGGTACTGTAATTCCTCTCATACGTTTAGACAAGCTTCTAGATGTGCCTGAAACTGGCAAAGAAACAGATAATCTAACGGTTGTAATTGTATCAAAGGGTGATAGATTAGCTGGTATCGTAGTAGATAATCTCATTGGTCAGCAGGAAATTGTTATTAAGTCCATTGGTAAGTATATTAATAACAATAAGATAATAGGCGGAGCCACCATATTAGGTGATGGCGAAGTAGCCCTGATTCTTGACGTTAATACATTAGTATAGGGGGATAATAACATGGAAGCAAATGCAAACGATCTAAAGCAATATATTGTGGTTAAGATTGGTATTGAGCAGTATGGTATTGATATTAAGTATGTAGATAATATAGTTAGAATGCAGCGAATAACAAGGGTGCCAAAAGCACAATCCTATTTTAAGGGTGTAATTAATTTAAGAGGTGAAATTATACCTGTAATGAGTCTGCGTCTTAAGTTTAATTTAGATGAAGATGTAATTACAAATGCAACAAGAATCATTATTATAAAATTGGAACCGCAGTCTGCAGTAGGTATTATTGTTGATGAAGTAAAAGAAGTAGTTACTTTAGAAGACTCTATGATTGAAAAGGTTACGAATAGTGCAGTAGAAGATAAAAATGGATATTTAAGCGGAATAGGTAAACATAATGATGGTTTGATCTCTTTGCTTAATATCTCAGGTGTTATTGTCGAAAAAGAGACCTTATAAGGAGTGTTAAATTTGTCAAGACTAGATCTAAATGAAATAAATAGTATGCAATTTGATGTTCTTAAGGAAATTGGGAATATAGGTGCAGGCAATGCTACAACTGCCCTGTCCACCATGATAAATGGCAAGATAGATATGAATGTGCCAAAGGTAGCTCTCTTAGATTTCAAGGAGCTACCAGAAATGGTTGGCGGTGCAGAAAATATTGTTGTGGGTATTCTAATTACTTTGGAAGGTGAAATCAATGGTATGATGATGTTTATGATGGATTTAGATTCAGCTCATCATTTAGTTAATATACTATTGGGAAACACACCAGATGATATAAACTTTTCTGAAATGGAGTACTCTGCTTTAAAAGAAATAGGAAATATTATAGCGGGTGCGTACCTTTCTTCCTTATCAACATTAACCAATATTACAATTAGTGCAAGTATACCTTATATGTCTATTGATATGGCAGGTGCTATATTAAGTGTACCAGCCATAGAGTTTGGTAAAGTAGGAGATAAAGCTTT
Source organism: Anaerocolumna sp. (assembly GCA_031975295.1). Taxonomy (GTDB): domain Bacteria; phylum Bacillota; class Clostridia; order Lachnospirales; family Lachnospiraceae; genus Anaerocolumna. The sequence continues at coordinate 6,908 of DALYNO010000141.1, forward strand.
AATTATAGAAACTATGTTCAGCAAAGATGATTCAGATGTTAATGGCTACTTTATTCTTATACCTAGTATAGAGTCATACTCAGTTATTTTATCATCATTAGGATTATAGGTGGACGCATGGGAGTAATGATTAAAGTTGGGATGGCAGATTTAAATATATGTGCTGCCCCTGATTCTATAACTACTTTAGGACTAGGTTCCTGTGTAGGTATTATTTTATTTGATTCAGTTAAAAAACTGGCAGGTATGGTTCATATCATGCTACCAGACA
>DALYNO010000141.1:7188-8694 GCA_031975295.1 Anaerocolumna sp.
GACAGCACTAAGATTAAAAATAATGAAAATCTGGCGAAGTTTGCTGATACAGGAATTGATGCGTTAATTGATAAGTTAGTGGGAGCTGGAGCTAACAAGGCTCGTTTGGTGGCTAAAATTGCAGGTGGAGCCCAAATGTTTGCTTTTTCTTCAAATAACGATATGTTAAGAATTGGTGAAAGAAACATTGAAGCGAGTAAACTGAAACTGAAATCCTTAGGTATACGTCTGTTAGCAGAAGATACAGGGCTAGATTATGGAAGAACCATAGAGTTTTTTCCGGAAACTGGGGAACTATATATTAAATCTGTTGGTAAACCCCTTAAAATTATGTAAAAACACTTTTCAAACTTTCTATTTAGGGAGTGTCCCAACTAAGGTCGGGATATACATGGGAGCTAGTATGAAAGAACGTTATATTGCACCGGCAATTATGTTGATTGCTGGAGCCATTACCAGTATTTTAAATATTATTGATAAAATCCCCGTATTAGATGGATTAATCAGATTACTTGTAGTTTTAATTGTATTTTATATTTTGGGTAAAATAGTAACTGTAATCATTCGTAAAGCTATGACCCCAAAGGATATTGAAGAGAAAATAGATGAGAAAATACTGAAGGAAAATATTGCAGCAGAAGAGGAAGTAATAACAAGAGACCAATAGTACAAATAAAAGGAGCACATTATGAACGCGGAATGCAAAGCGAAACTTTGGGCGGATTATGGTAAAAATAAAACTACCAAAGGGCGTGAACAAATCATAATTGAATACGCAGGTCTTGTAAAGATTGTGGCAGGCCGTTTAAGTATGTATTTAGGCTATAATGTGGAATACGACGATTTGGTAGGATATGATATGTTTGGATTAATAGATGCTGTGGATAAATTTGATTATTCGAAAGGTGTTAAATTTGAAACCTATGCCAGCTTTCGTATTAGAGGGGCAATACTAGATGAGATAAGAAAAATGGATTGGGTCCCAAGAACATTGCGTCAGAAGCAGAGAAAGATAGATGCAGCTTTTAGTAAAATAGAATCTGAACATGGAAGAATGGCTACAGATGAAGAGGTTGCGAAAGAACTTGAGATTTCTGTGAAAGAATATGAACAGTGGCTCAGTCAAACAAATGTTTCAAATTTATTTTCTTTAGATGAATATATGGAACAGGGCAGTGAAGGTAAGGTAGAGTCTACTTTAAGTTCTGAGTTTGATACGCCGGAAGTAATCGTTGAAAAGAAGGAATTAAAGGAGACCTTAATTAAGGCGCTGGAATCTTTGACAGAAAAAGAAAAAAAAGTAATAATGTTATACTACTATGAAGAATTAACCTTAAAAGAAATTAGTAATATTCTTGAGGTTTCTGAATCTAGAATATCTCAATTGCATACAAAAGCACTGCAGAAAATGAAAATAAAGTTAGGCGGTAATATTGGTATATTAATGAGGGGGTAGAAAGGAGAGGGTAGTATGGACGTTAAAAACGGTTATTTTCAGCTGGATAT
>DALYNO010000142.1:0-305 GCA_031975295.1 Anaerocolumna sp.
GGAAAATATAAAATCATACTCCTTCAAAAATAAATCCCTTGATAGCTTTTTTAACCAAATAACTAAAGTCTCTGGCAGTAAGGGGTTCGCCTCGTTAATGAATACATCTGCATAATATGGTGCACATGATGGAGATTTGAGCTCAAAGACTGATCTGCCTTTTAGGTCACATTCCTTAAAAGAAGGATGAAAGTCTTGATAATAAAGTGAACCAATAAAATAGTTTATAGCACCCATTTGCAATTCCTGACATTTTTTTGCAAACTGAGGATATAAAGGATCATCCAATTCCAAATAATCATTAT
>DALYNO010000142.1:315-8659 GCA_031975295.1 Anaerocolumna sp.
GGTATGTAAATCCAAGTGAAAAAACACATCCTTACCTTCTTTATCATTTGTAAGATTAAATTCAGCTCCATATACCCGGTCGGTTTGATAAGGTCCTATATTATAAACGCCAAACCAGTAGTCCCAATGACGAATATGTATATATTTAATGTCTTTTTGATCTGTTTGCGGCATATTGACTCTCCTTATTTACTTTGAATTATTGCTTGGATTTTAAAGTTATTACTACAATTTCAGGTCTATTAAAGATGCGTAAAGGAATAATACTATTACCCAAACCTCGGCTAACATACATAGAAGTATTTTCTTCGTCATAACGTCCACTGGTATACTTCGGCAGCACACCTTGATTCGGTGCGATTAATCCGCCTAAAAAGGGAAGACGAACTTGACCGCCATGAGCATGACCTGAGAATACCATATCTATATTGTAAGCGGCATATAATTCAAAAAGTTCAGGTCTGTGAGAAAGTAGAATTTGAAACCCCTCATTATGAGACCACTGTTCTAATAGCTGGGTATAAGTACTGTCTTTTTCATTTATTTGATTTGTTGCGTAAAAATAAGGATCCATAAGTCCTAATAAATGGATAGAACTTGAGCCTATGGTCAATTTGGCTAGGTCATTGTCCAGAACATTTACAGAAGCATTTATCAGTGCGTTTTTAATAACAGTATACTGGTTAGAGCGGGCTTCGTGATTTCCACTCACATAATATATGGGTGCTATTTGAATTGCCCCATTTATAAAATCCAAAGCAGTATTTAAATTAAAACGTCTACTGTCTATTAAGTCACCTGTAACCAAAATAACATCAGGAGAGGTACGCTTTAATTTCTCTAAGAGTATATTCTGATTATTACCAAATTTCTTGTTATGTAAATCTGATATTTGTGCGATTACAAACTGGTCAAATTCTTTTGGAAGTTTTGTGCTGGTATACTCTGATTTCGTAATTACAATACTGTTATTTCCCCAGTATAGAAACACGAGTATGCAAATTACACCAATTACCCCGATTATGAATTTCTTTCTATTTGAGATTTTTACAACCTTCAATATAAATTGCTCCTTATTTTAATAATTATAATAGGCAGTTGTGAAATATATCTTGCATATGATATATTTTTAGGGCTAAAACTCGCAGGTCGGCTGACTAAAACCATAAAATTTCTATCCAACCCAAAGTATCATCATTAGTTACACAAAGTCCCTTTTATTATAATACAATTGGGTTCTATTTACAATCTTTATAGATATGTAATAAATACCTATTAGTCCTACTACTAAAAATATGCTATAATTAGTTTTGAATGCTTAGAAATTAATGTGTGTATCTATATTTCACATTATTTAGAATAGTTACTTGCAACGTTCCATTTATACTGAGAAAGGGGTTCTCATGAAACTACTACATATAGCTGACTTACATATTGGAAAACGTGTAAATGAATATAGTATGTTAGATGATCAGCTTCATATATTAGAGCAAATTATAGATATTGCAATAGAAGAAAAAACAGAGGGTATTTTAATAGCAGGAGATATTTACGACAAAAGTCTGCCACCAGCTGAAGCAGTAGAGTTATTAGATGATTTTCTGACGAAATTAATTAAGGCAGGACAAGCTGTCTTCCTGATAAGTGGAAATCATGATTCACCAGAGCGGATTGGTTTTGGCAGTAGGATTATGGAACGTAACAGATTATTTATTTCTGGTGTATTTGATGGTAAATTAAATAAAGTAACCATGGAGGATAACCATGGAGAACTTAATATATACATGTTACCTTTTATTAAACCCGCTATGCTCAGACCTTTTTTTGATGAACAACCAGAGTCCTATGATACAGCTGTTAAATTGGTACTTTCAAATGAAAATGTTAATACTAATGTACGAAATATCATAATTTCTCATCAATTTGTAATTAACGGAACACAAGAACCAGAGCGAAGTGACTCTGAACATATTTCTGTAGGTGGCATGGACCAAGTGGATTCCAAAGTATTTGATGATTTTGACTATGTAGCCCTAGGACATTTACATAGACCACAATGTATTGGTAAAGATACAATACGTTATGCGGGTTCTCCTCTTAAATATTCTTTTTCAGAAGCTATTCACCATAAATCAGTAACCCTTATAGAATTAAGGGAAAAGGGTGATTTCACAATTAGTACCAGACCACTAAAGCCACTCAGAGATTTGAGAGAAATAAAAGGGCCAATAGATCAATTATTAAGGATTGGTAAAGAGGAAGAGACTGGACAAGCTGATTATATGCATATTACGCTTACTGATGAAGCGGAAATTTATGATGCAGTTGGCAGGTTACGACAGGTATACCCTAATCTCATGATACTGGATTTTGAGAACAGCCGAACGAATCAGGGTGCTAATTGTTATCTGGCTGCAACCCTAGAGGCTGATACGAAGACTCCTATGGAACTATTTGAGGAATTCTATCAAATACAAAATAATATAGAATTATCCTTAGATCAAATGAATATCCTTATGAAAGTTATGGAGGAATAGATGAAACCATTAAAAATAGAGATAAGTGCTATTGGGCCATATGCCAATAAGACCCAACTTGATTTTACACAGCTAGGGGGACAAGGTGTATTTCTTATTACGGGAGATACAGGAGCTGGTAAAACTACCATCTTCGATGCTGTAGCTTTCGCTTTATTTGGCGAAGCGAGTGGGTCTATTCGTACTGTTGATACTATGCGAAGTGATTTTGCAGATCCTTTGACTAAAACCTATGTGGAATTTACTTTTCTTCATAAAAATAAAGTTTATACCATACAAAGAAACCCTAAATATGAGCGTCCCAAAAAAAATGGGCAAGGTTTAACGACGGAGTCCGCAGATGCAGTCTTAACTTTACCTTCTGGAGAGGTTATGACTGGATATAAAGATGTAACCAATAAAGTAATTGACCTATTAAGTATCAATTACCGTCAGTTTAAACAGATATCCATGATTGCGCAAGGAGAATTCTTACAATTACTCTTGGCTGATAGTAAAGAACGGGGCGACATTTTTCGTAGAGTGTTTCATACTGAGTTTTATCAGACTGTGCAGCGTATGTTAAAAGATAAAGAAAAACAAGCTTATAAACGGTGCAATGAAACCATACAGAGCATATTACAGTATTTGAATAACATTATATTACCAGAAAATGATGAGAATGCTATACTAAAGTCTTTGATTCAAGAAGCAACCATACATTCAGCTCCAGATATTTCTGAAGAATTAAAAGAATTAAATACGAAAGATAATCAAGTAAAGGAAGCTCTAACCAAACAATCAGTCGATTTACTTAAAAAATATGAAAATCATATCCAAATGATAACGAAAGCAATTTATGTAAATAATCTTTTTCAAGACCTTCAAAAAACAGTTCAAACAAAAAAGGGACTTGAGGAAGGAGCGACTGAACAGAATCTAAAAAAGCTTAAGTTTAGCTTAGGTGAAAAGGCGCTCTATACCGTATTCCCTTATGAAAAAGACTATTTGAGAGAAAAGGAAACCCTAGAAAGTCTGGTAGAAAATCAGAGAAATATTGAAAAAAATCTACTAATGAAAGCAGAAGAGTATTCTAAATCCCAGGAAATCTATCTATCAGAAAAGGATAAAGAATCTGATCGAGAGGGTTTATTTACTGAAATTGACAGACTTCATACCCTATTACCACAGTATGATATGGCTGACAGGTTGGAAAATGAAATCGTGGATTTGTCTCAAAGAGTGGATGAATTGAAAATAAAATGGACACAAATTGAAGAAGTACGAAATAGTCATAGTCTTCAAAAAGACTACTTAAAAAGAGAATTAGAATGTCTCGATGGCATAGAACTTAAATTAAACACCTGTGAACAAGAACTAAAAAATAGAGAAATTGAGATTAAAAAATTAGATGGAATAAAAAATACATTGAATAATATGGTTCAAATTCATAGTGACTACTTAATTATTCAGGAAGAATATAAAACAGCAGAGCATGCATATATGAAAGCAAATGCTGTCTTAGTGGAAAAAGAGTCCGCATTTTTTCGTGAGCAAGCAGGTATTTTAGCGAAAACTTTAAAAGAGGAGGTCCCATGTCCGGTATGTGGTTCCAAGATACATCCAAATCCAGCGGTAACTCTCATTGATGCACCTAATGAAAAGGAACTAAAATCTTATAGACTGCAGAATGAACAGGCTGGTAAGCTACTGCAAAGGAGCAGTGAAGCTGCAGCTAAAAAGCAAACTGAATTAAAACTTGCTACTGACCAATTTATGGAACTAACCATGGAGTATTTTGATGAAATAGAAGGATATCTTGAACTTAGTCAGTTATCTAAGAACGGTAATTTATATGATACGAATACCATAAAATTAATGTATACACATATGGAGAAAGACAATTTAGAGCTTGTAAAAGAACGGGATTTCTTTCACAAAACGATACAGGATTATAAGCAACAATTTGCACAGCAACAAACATATAAAAAAAACCTTGGAGATATAGAAATTGCCTTAGAGTCCAACCATAACGAACTGGTAGAATTAAGACAGGTACTAGATCAGGTTCAGTTATCACTTTCTATTAAAACAGGTGAGTATAATGCAGTTAAAGTTAATCTTGTCTATCAAAATAAAGAAGAAGCCAAGAAGTTGATAACTACATGGTCAGATCAACTGAACAGCTTAAAAAAGTCTTTCCAGGATGCACAAGAAAATTATCACAAAGTAAAAAATGAACTCACGAGCTTAGAATCACTTCTCTTAAATTGTAAGGAAAATATAGTATTGGGTAAGGTTAAAGAAGATAAGGCGAATGCTATATTTAAAGATGTAATACTAGAATGTGGTTTCAATCAGATAGAAGTTTACCATAGTGCACTTATTCCAAAAGAGGAGCTACTTATTTTGCAAAAAGAAATTGAAACATATGAGGATTTGGTGAAAAGTACAAATCAAGATATGATACGATTGGAACAAGAGACTAAGGGTAAGGAAGAAACGGATTTATCTGTATTAGAGTTTCAAAAAGAAACCTTAGAAAAAGAAAAAGCTTCTCTTGATGCAGCACTGGAAATAATTATTGCAAGGCTTGGAAGTAATATGAATACTGCAAAAGCACTCGATCATGCAATAGTTCAGTCTAAGTCCGTTCAGGAAGATTATCTCCAAATATCACTTTTATCAAGAACTGCTAACGGTGAATTAGCTGGTAAACAAAAACTGGCTTTTGAACAATACGTGCAGGCAACTTATTTTAGCCGTATACTCTTAGAAGCCAATAAGCGTTTACGCATTATGACCAATGGAAGATATGAGCTTTTGCGCAGAGAAGATCCTTTAGACTTACGTTCTCAGACAGGACTTGAAATTAATGTACTGGATAATTATACTGGCAGATCAAGATCTGTAAAATCATTATCAGGCGGTGAGTCTTTTAAAGCTTCTCTAAGCCTTGCTTTAGGCCTTTCAGATGTGATACAAAGCTATGCCGGGGGTGTAGAGATAAATACTCTATTTATAGATGAAGGCTTCGGCGCATTAGATGGTGAATCCTTAGACCAAGCATTACAAACTTTAGTAAGTCTAACAGAAGGTAATCGTCTGGTTGGTATTATCTCACATGTTTCTGAACTAAAGGAACGCATTGACAGACAAATACTTATCAAAAAAACCAGCAGCGGTAGTATGATAAAAATCGTGAATAATTAGACCAGATACTCTCCTTCAGGTATAAATGAATCGTTTATTCATATATTTAAACAACTATATGAAACAAGGTGTAACTATTATGAATCTTATGAATACCTATTATCACACATGGTACCTGGCATTAAAACACATGAAAATAATAAATTTTCTGACAGTGTTATCAGATACATCCAATGAACTACCTTATAGGACAGTGGTGATAGCGGAAAATTTAAGGATTCCTTGGGCAATTGATATTAGTGACGATGGTACCATTTATTTTACGGAACGAATAGGTAATGTTCGAAAAATAAAAGGGGGCATCTTACTGCCAGAACCGGTTATAACCTTAACAAAACCATTTGTGAGCCAGGGAGAGAGCGGTTTGCTTGGTTTAGTTTTAGATCCTGATTTCAATACGAATCACTACATGTATATAATGTATTCCTATGGTGAAGGAAACAATATTTATAATAAAGTTGTCCGATTATTTGAGCAAGGTAACCATGCAATGGAGAATGCTGTTATTATAGATAAAATTCCGGCAGGATCAATACATAATGGCGGCAGAATAAAGGTAGGACCTGATGGAAAACTTTATATAACAACTGGAGACGCCGATAAGGCAGAACTATCCCAAGATATAACGAGTACCGCCGGTAAAATTCTGAGATTGGAATTGGACGGCAGTATTCCTATAGACAATCCCTTTCCCAATTCTCCAGTATATAGTTTGGGACTTCGTAATTCACAGGGTTTGGCGTGGAATATAAATCAGCAACTATATGCAACTGATCACGGTAACCTGGCACAGGATGAGATTAATCACATCCAACCTGGTGCAAATTACGGATGGCCATTGGTGACTGCAGATAGTACACCCCCACTTGATGAGAATTTTAGTAAACCTCTTATTACCAGCGGTAATGAAACTTGGGCGCCTTCCGGGTTAACATATATCAATGAGGGTCCTTGGCAAGGACAATTGCTGGCAGCAGCTTTGCGAGGCGCTAAATTAGTTGCTGTAAGTCTAAATGATGATGGAACAAAAGCAGAATCTGTAAATTACTGGTTTGAGAATGTGTTTGGCCGTTTAAGAGATGTTTATCAGGGAAATGACGGTGCTATTTATATTCTAACCAATAATAGGGACGGAAGAGGTTCAACCAAAGAAAACGATGACAAGATAATTAGGCTTATCCCTATAGATTAGATTGCTTACTATCTAACTATAATTACTATTTTCTATTGACAATCTAGATATATTTGTATAAAATCAGATTAATAAGTTTAAGATTACAGAGGTTGAAATATAAAATGAGGTTAAGAAAATAATTCTTTTTACAGTTTAATTTGTGTTTATTCAATGCTGTCATAGCATTTTATTTACGTGTTTTTCTGTAAAGAGGATTTTTTTATGCTCATTTCATATTTCGAGCTCTATTTTTTATGCTTAAATTCAGACGAAGGTGAGGGATCTTCATGTTGATTTATAGAATTAGAATGACTTTAGCAGGTAAATACTTCATGGTTTGGGAATAAGACTTGCGATAAATGGGAAGGCATATTTATCGTAATCTTCCTGACGATTGAAGGGAGTAATTGATCAGGAAAGGACAGGTGATAAATTTATGTCACAAATAATATTGGAAAATATGAGTTTTAGTTATAAAAGTTATTATACACCTATTTTTAGCAAGGTATCAAATATCCTTGATACAGATTGGAAACTTGCATTAATAGGCAGAAATGGACGAGGGAAAACAACTTTATTAAAATTAATTCACGGAACGCTGATACCAGATCATGGGAATATTTACAAAGACGTAGTTACGGAATTTTTTCCCTATGAATACAATACCAACTATTCAAAGACTATGGATGTTATGAAAGAGATTATAGGCAATTTAAAGGCTATGGAAGATAACTTGGATGATGTATTGATCTTGCAGCAATATATAGAGGCAGATGGGTTTGAAATGGAGAGCAGAATAAAAAAGGAGCTCCATAAGATGATGCTACCGGATGCAATTTTAGATCAAGAATTTGAATCACTTTCTGGTGGTGAAAGAACGAAACTATTATTAATTGCATTGTTCCTACGGAAAAATAGATTTATTTTATTAGATGAGCCTACAAATCACTTGGATATTGATGGAAGAGATAGAATTGCAAATTATCTTAAGCATAAAAAAGGATTTATAGTAGTATCCCATGATAGGGATTTTCTGGATACAATTTGCGACCATGTTATATCCATTAACAAGACAGATATTAATATCGAAAAAGGCAATTATACTACCTGGAAGCAAAACAAGGATTTAAAAGAAGAGTATGAATTTAGAACCCGAAACAAGTTAGAGCATGAGGTTATCTCTTTGGAAAAACGAGCCTTTTCTGCTAGAACCTGGGCAAATATTGCCGAAAAAGAAAAAAATCCATATGCTACCCATAATAGAGGTAACACCAGTAGATCAGCAAAATTTATGCATCAGGCTAAAAAATCTGAAAGTAAAGTTATATCTAATATTGAAGAGAAGAAAACCCTACTTTTAAACTATGAAACAGCGAAAGAATTAATCTTACATCAGGATAATTTAGATACTGACCTTCTACTTCATATAAAAAATTTAGAA
>DALYNO010000143.1:0-7951 GCA_031975295.1 Anaerocolumna sp.
AATAGGAAGGTGTCACTGATGTGACAGCGCGTCAGCGCTAGAGTCTGGCGAGCCAAACACTTTGTTCTTGTCAGCTCATGAATGTGTTTTGCACATTCTTTGCTCTGTATTTTAAGCCATTTTGATGGCAGAAGGGATAGAAAATTATGATAGAATTAGGATTAAACAATCTAGCGAAGTATTATGGAGTAAACAAAATTTTTGAAAATATTAGTTTCGAAGTAAAAACTGGAGAAAGAGTTGGATTAATTGGACAAAATGGGTGCGGTAAAACCACACTTTTTAAAACGATTATGGGACTAGAGGAGAGTAATGCAGGAGAGATTCATATTCGAAAGGATGCTAAAGTGGGATACCTGAATCAGATTCCAGTCTTTGAGAATGAAACAAAAGTAATTGAAGTTATTTTGATGGCATTTCAAACATTATTTTCTCTTAAGCAGCAGATGGAAAAGTTGGAGAAAAGTTTTTCAAAGTTAGAAGGTAAAGAATTAGAAAAAGCCCTGAATCAATATGGTAGCATTTGTGGTAAATTCGAATTAGAAGGTGGTTATGAATTAGAAACAAGGATAAGTAAAATTACCAAAGGATTAGAGATTGATGAGGTGTTAAAAGAAATGCCCTATGATAGCCTAAGCGGGGGTGAAAAAACCAGAGTTATACTAGCTAAAATTCTCTTGGAAGAGCCTGATATCCTATTACTGGATGAACCAACCAATCATTTAGATTTAGAAACCATAAAATGGTTGGAGGAATTCTTAAAAGTTTACAAAGGATCAGTTGTAATTATATCCCATGACAGGTATTTCTTAGATAGTGTTGTAGAAAAGATTGTTGAACTAGAACAATCACGAGTAAATATTTATTATGGGAATTACAGTTTTTATGTAGTAGAAAAGGAACGAAGATTCTTAATTGAATATAAGCATTATTTAAATCAACAAAAGAAAATAGAGCAAATGGAGCGGCAAATTCAACGTTATCGCATATGGGGTGAGATGCGGGACAGTGAGGCTATGTTTAAGCGGGCCAAAGAACTGGAAAAACGATTGGAAAAAATAGAAGTTATGGATAAACCAGTGCTGGATAAAAGAAAAGTTAAATTCAAACAAGAGATAGGCGATAGATCAGGTAAAATTGTACTGGATATAGAGGGGATCTGTAAGAGCTATGGAAGCAATGTCTTGTTACAGGAGGTAGATTTTACACTCTTTTATCAGGATAGTGCTTGCATTATAGGAAGTAATGGCTGTGGTAAGACTACTTTGCTTAAAATGTTACTAGAGGAAGTGCAACCAGATAAGGGAAGCCTTAAGATAGGGGCGGGAGTAAGTATTGGATATCTGCCACAGCAGGTTTCATTCCCTGATGAAGAACAAACTATATTAGAATATTTTACATTTCATCATAACACAACCTATGAAATAGCAAGAGGACAGTTAGCGAGAGTTCTATTCTTGAAAGAGGATGTTAACAGAAAGATAAAATTTTTATCAGGTGGTGAGAAATCCAGGTTGAAATTATGTTCCCTAACCTTTCAAAAAGTTAATTTATTACTACTGGATGAGCCAACCAATCATCTTGATATAGACTCCAGAGAGAATTTAGAACAAATGCTTATAGATTATGAAGGTACAATACTATTTGTTTCTCATGACCGCTATTTCATTAATAAAGTAGCCGATAAAATAATTGAGATTGAAGAGAAAAAGCTAAAGGTATATACTGGAGATTATAATTATTATTTGGAAGAATATGAAAAAATGAAATCCAAACAGGAGGCAGTTGCTGCTAGCACACCGGTAAATAAGATAAAAGAAAAAGAAGAAAAAATAATTGAAAAAGTCAGAGTCGTTAATAGACCTGTAAATGGAAGAAAGCTTGAACTTATAGAAGCTGACATTGAAACTATGGAAAACAACCTAAAGGACATAGAGAAGGACGTGATTCATTTCAGCCATGATTATGATAGGTTAAATATACTCTATAAGGAAAAAGAAGCAATTAGTCAAAGACTATGCAAGGCCTATTCTGACTGGGAAGAGCTGCAGCTAGAGAAATAAAATATGAAAATAGACCGTTTATTGGGAATTATAACAGTGCTTATGAACAAAGAGAGAGCCACAGCACCTTATTTGGCAGAGAAATTTGAGGTTTCTAGAAGAACAATTAATAGGGATATTGAAGATATCTGTAAAGCCGGGATCCCCATTGTTACAATTCAAGGTAACAATGGAGGTATCTCTATTGAAAAAGGTTATAAGATTGACAAAAAACTGTTAAAAAAAGAGGAGTTAAATGCAATCCTAACCGGTTTAAAAAGTATTGATAGTGTTGCAGTAAATAGTCATAACCAGTCCATTATTGAAAAGCTAAGTGGTAGAAATACTGATAAAAATTCTGATTTTATGAGAATAGATTTGGCTTCTCATTATAAAGATAGTATTTCGTATAAAATTAATTGTATAAAGGAAGCTGTAACAAACCGTGTTGTTATACAATTTTTGTACTTTAGTACAAAGGGAGAGACTTATAGAAGCATAGAACCTTATTATGTAACGTATAAATGGTCCTCCTGGTATTTATTTGGCTATTGTCTTGATAAGCAGGAATTTAGATTATTTAAATTAAACAGAATGACACAACTTTGTAATACTCAGGATGTCTATACAGAGAGGACTTTGCCAGATGACAAAATAATGGATGAATATTTTCCACCTAATTACTATATAGAAATTTTATTTGATTTCAGCGTAAAATATCGTTTGGTAGAGGAGTATGGGATTGATTCTTTTGAAATCATTGAAGATAAGGGGTTATTATTTAGGAATAACTTTACTAACCTGGATTATATGATGCAATGGATATTTAGCTTCTATGATAAAGCGGAAGTGGTAGCGCCTCAGAAAATGAGAGAAATCATGAGAACTGGTGCTGAAAATATTCTAAAGAAATATATCTAACATGCCATATAGCTGTCGTGTTTGATATCCTATACTATGTTTGCAAATTAGTAAAGGAAGAAAGTAAATCATAAGCAGACAAACAAAACTTTCTAGGGAGGTATCAGATGAAAAGAGTAAATTATGACAAGATATGCAAATGGATGTATAGAAATGCCCGTCCATTGGATTTAGCTAGGTGGCAGTATCATTTTGAGGGTGGCAGTAAAGAAAATGTGTTAAAGGCATTAAGTGCTTACCAAAATGAGGATGGAGGCTTTGGACATGCCCTAGAGGCTGATTCCTGGAATGAATTTAGTGCCCCTATTCAAACGTGGAATGCAACAGAAATTCTTAGAGAAATTGAGTTTGAAGAAAGAGATCATCCTTTGATACAAGGAATACTTAAGTATCTAAAAGGTGCAAAAGAGAATGGATTTTGGCCAGCAGAAATACCAACTAACAATGATTATCCACATGCTCCCTGGTGGAGTTATGATAAAGAAACTATGATGGAATGGGGATATAACCCTACAGCTGCTCTGTTAGGATTTGTTTTGTACTTTGGTGATAAAAAGGATGCCTGGTATGAAGAGTCTTGCATGCATTCTAAACATATGATGGAAGCGTTCTTAAATAAAGATACCATGGAAATGCATGAAATTAGCTGCTTTATACAATACTTATATTATGCAGAAAAAAACAGGGTGGAAAATAAAGATTTAGCTGCATTTATAATGCATCTTAAAAAATTGGTTCATGGAGCTATTAATAAAAATATCAACGAATGGGGAAATTATACTTGTACCCCGTCCCGATTTATTCATCATCCTTCAAGTATTTTTTATGTTGAGAATCAGGAACTAACAGATTATGAATGTGAATATATAATGAATTCCAGAAATGATATGGGAATATGGGATATAGTATGGGATTGGGGCCATTATCCCAAAGAGTTTGCAATCTCACAAAATTGGTGGAAAGCAAGTGTAACGATTGAAAATCTTTTATTTCTGAAGAATTTCAATCATTTATAAACAATGTGATTAGTGTATGAAAAGCCGGATGAAGGCTGTGGAATATCTTTAATAATTTGCGAATTGAAACGAAAAATTCTCATACCTTACAAGTTGCATGCTATAAATGGGTAACCTGTAAGGTATGTTTTTTTTGTTCATATATACGAATTTTATTGATACGTATATGTATTGGAATACTCTTTCCATGTGAGGGTGTTATATAAGTAAATAGATTTGTATGAGCGAAGGGAGTTATCTGATTGCAAATATGTGGTTATTCATCAGAGAATAAGATTAATAAATTTTTTCTAAAGATTCTAAAGACCGATATTATTGGTAAATAAAGAAATCTCTACATATATTAAAAGTAAATAAACAATTGTCCCAAAGCATTGACAAGTTGCGGTTAAGACTGTATTTTGAATAGTAGAAAGTTTAAGAGTACAAGAAAAATCAAATTATAGTTTGAAATATATTGTATTGTTACCGTAAAAAATGATAAAATTAATTAGGAGGAAATATGGGGATGAAAGATAAATTAAGGCAATTTATGATTGGACGATATGGCGTTGATCAACTAGGCAAATTTATAATGTGGGTTGGTTTAGGCCTTTTAATTCTATCCATGTTTATTAGGGTTCCTTTCTTATCAACCCTGCCATTTTTTATACTGATATTATGCTATGTGAGAATGTTTTCCAGAAATATTAGTAAAAGGTATGGTGAGAATCAAAAATACCTTAGTTATGTAAATAGAATCAAAAACTACTTTGCCCATGGTAAAGATAGAAGAATGCAAAAGAAAAATTATCACATCTATCCTTGCCCTACATGCAAACAAAAAATCAGGGTTCCAAAAGGGAAAGGTAAAATTTGTATCACCTGCCCTAAGTGTCACGCTGAATTCATTAAAAGGAGTTAATAAAGGAGTAATACATGTTTGGTTATGTTACCATAAATAAACCGGAGCTTAAAGTGAAAGATTTTGATAAGTATCAATCTTTTTATTGTGGTCTATGTAGAGTTTTGAAACAAGAACATGGTATTATGGGACAAATGACCTTAACCTATGATATGACCTTTTTGATTATTTTACTAAGTGGACTATATGAACCGGAAGAAGAATATGCTGTGCATCGCTGTAACTATAAGCCTGTGAAGAAAATAAAAATGACGGTAAATGATATAACGGAATATGGCGCTCATATGAATATATTACTAGCATATTATAATTTATTAGACGACTGGGAAGATGATAAAAATCTATGGAAACGTTCAGCAGCTTTTATGCTAGAGAGGCAATTTCATAATGTTAAAGAGAATTATAGCAGACAAGCAAAAGTTATAAAAGAATCTTTAGAAAAGTTACGTCAATATGAGAAAGAAAATGTGAAAGATATTGATTTGGTTTCAGGTCTTATGGGTGAAATGCTTTCGGAAATATTTGTATATAAGCAGGATGAATGGGAATCTTCTTTAAGAAAAATTGGATTTTATTTAGGTAAATTTATATATCTAATGGATGCCTTTGAAGATAGAAAAAAGGATAAGGAAAAGGGGCGCTATAATCTTTTTATAAACCCTGACTTAGAACTGAAAGAAGATGATATAAAAGGGATACTTAATATGATGATGGCGGAATGTGCCAGAGAATTTGAGAAATTACCCATTATCACCAATGCAGAAATATTACGCAATATTTTGTATGCTGGTGTATGGCAAAAATTTCAGCATTTACAAGCAGAGGAAAGAGGTCAAGAGAACAAGTGATGTACCAGCATAAGCGGATTGCACAAAATACAACAATGATCTTGAAATATAAAAATAACATGCATTGGAACGAGGTGAACTATGATATCAGATCCTTATAAGGTTTTGGGAGTCACTCCCCAGGCTTCAAATGATGAAATAAAAAAAGCCTACAGAAAACTAAGCAGAATCTACCATCCGGATGCCAATGTTAATAATCCAAACAAAGATAGGGCAGAAGAAAAATTTAAAGAAATACAAGTGGCTTATGACCAAATTATGAAACATAGAGATGGTACTGACAGTTATGAAAATGATAGTAATCCTTTTGGTGGTTTCGGTGGCTTTGGAGGTTTTGGCGGGGGTTCCTACGGAGGCCAATCAAGTTATGGCGGGCAAGGTTATGGTCAGAATGAATCCAACGAGATGAAGGCGGCCTTGAATTATATTAATGCTGGTTATTACAGAGAAGCATTTACTGTATTAGATTCTATAAATGAGAGAGATGCTAAGTGGTATTATTATAGTGCATTAGCAAATGCTGGAGCTGGCAATAATGTTAATGCTATTCATGCAGCAAAACAGGCTGTTAATATGGAACCTGGCAATATGCAGTATAAAGCCTTCCTAACTAGGTTAGAGAATGGAGGCAGTTGGTATCAAGGTATGGGTACAGGATATGGAAGAACAGATAATTCATCTGATCTTTGCTCTAATT
Organism: Anaerocolumna sp.; assembly: GCA_031975295.1. Taxonomy (GTDB): domain Bacteria; phylum Bacillota; class Clostridia; order Lachnospirales; family Lachnospiraceae; genus Anaerocolumna. The sequence goes on from DALYNO010000143.1 coordinate 6,429, forward strand.
TATGTTGGCTTACCTTGCTTTGTAATTGTTGCGCTGGTCCCTGTTAAATAGTTTCCTTTGATTCACTAATGTGTTTAACAGAGTATGCATTAGTAAATCAAAGGTCTTGTTTAGTGCACCCATTAAAAGTAATTATAATTAATCTATCAGAATTTTACCAGTATCAACAGTATCATATCCACCAATACCAGAGAGTTCAGATTTGAAAGCTGATGAGTTTAATATAGCAATAATAGCTTGAATTTTTGGTTCATAAAAACTTTCTTTTGGTATAACCAAATCGAGTCTTTCTTTCTGAATGGGCACAAATGATATGTTATCCACTTGGAGGGAGGTCTTTTCATTACCGATACCAACATCTACACTACCTCTTGCAACTGCACTGGCTACGGATATATGTGAAAAATCTGTATTATAGTAACCTTTTATATAATTCTTGTCTATCTTATGTTTCTTTAAAGACTCATCAATTAAAATTCTAACGCCACATCCTAATTCTCTATTAATCATAGATACATCATTACGCAATAAATCTTGCCAATTGATTATGTTTTTGGGATTGCCTTTGGCAACATAAAATCCTTGCATACGATAGGTCAAGTTAATAACCACACAGTCAAGGCCTGGCAGTAAGTAATGTAAATATGGAATATTGTAAGAATTGGTAGAAGCATCCCATAAATGAGCTGAAGAAACGGATACATTACCCTTGTAAAGCTCAACAAGTCCATTATAACTTCCAATGTAGGAACGAAGAGAAGGAATATTATAAGGGGGTCTGTCCAAATAGCTGGCCAATATATCCATAATCATATCCTGTCCGCATAAAATTAAACTGTTTGACGGAGAAGGGGAAACCCTTTGATTAGCAACTAAGCCATCAGTATAGGCTGGCGTGAATTGATAGGATGGCATATGAAATGCTTCTTTTTGCATGTCTGTTCTATCTGGTTTAGCAACATCTGATACAGTTTTACTTTGTGTTTTATATGTTTCAATATCAAGTGAATCTACACGTAATTTATGACCTACACGATATGAGGGGATTTTTTTGCGCTTAATAAGGTCATAAACCGTATTTTTTGAAATGCCAAGCAAGTCGGCGACTTCCTGTACTGACAGAGAGTCTTTAGGCATAATGGTAACCTCCATACATTAATCTTATTACAACACATTTGTTCATTATTATATACCTTTCGACTAATTTTGGCAATAACATTACACTTTATATTATAAAAGTATAAAAAATTTATGTTAAATTGGTAACTAATGTATCTAACAAATATTTACACACCGATTTATAATACTAAAATGTTATAAAATATCTGAATATATAATAAATTGATACAATACGTTTTCCAGTAATTACCTTGTGAGATGATGGCTTAAATGCTTGCTAAGGGATTTATGAATGGAGTTGTTGACATTGCAGGGAAGCTAAAATAAACTGGATGTATATATTTGGGATATGACAATAAGATGAAGCATATGAATAATACTAACTTTATGGTCAATTGCAAGGG
>DALYNO010000143.1:7961-8654 GCA_031975295.1 Anaerocolumna sp.
TGCAAGGGAGAAATGAGGGTTCTATGAATGACGATTATAAGGAGATATTTCTAAATACCAGAACGCTACATACCAGACGATTATTATTGAGAGAGTTCACACTACAAGATGAAGAGCAAGTACTGGAATATGGAAGCGATGAGATGACTTTAAAGTATCTGATTTGGGAAGGAATTGCGGATATATCGGGAGCAAGATTGGCAATTACAAATTATTACACTAAACCTGGAGTATTTGCTTTAGCATTAGAAGAAACTAATCTATGTATCGGTTGTATTGACTTACGATTAGAACCTCAAAATGAGAAAGGCAGCTTTGGTTATATACTAAATCGTAAGTATTGGAATCAGGGGTATATGAGTGAAGCATTGCTTAGAATACTCAAATTTTCCTTTGAAGAGTTGGAATTAAACCGAGTTGAGGCAACTTATTATGAAGGTAATGAAGGATCAGGTCGTGTAATGGAGAAATGCGGTATGATACAAGAAGGCATTGGTATACAAGAGGTGAAAGTGAAAGGTATTTATCATAATGTGGTACATATGGGAATGATAAGAGCACAGTGGTTACTACATCATTAGTTACAAAATAATACAAATAATGACAAAATGTGATATTGGTTTAAGTAGTTCACAGATGAAACATTTGTATACAAAAATGTAATAAAGGTATTAGTATATCTAAAGCACTATA
>DALYNO010000144.1:0-2864 GCA_031975295.1 Anaerocolumna sp.
ATTTCAGCCAGAAAAACGATCTTATCCATCTCAGGATAGGATTGCTCAGACTCCCATCTTGATATAGACTGTCTGGTAACCGACATTAAATCTGCTAGTTGTTCCTGGGTTAAATTTTTAGCTTTCCTTGCATCTGCAATCTTTCTTCCTATACTCATAAAGCACCTCCGTTTTTATACTACAATGATATCTGTTTATCTTCCTATTATCAATCAAATTTAACTTTCTAAATGTAACATCTGTGTTGCATTTGATGTTACATTCCTCACATAAAACTAGTCTGCCTAAGATTTGCATTATCTCTTGCAGACTAATCATTAAAATATATTTTCTTTTATCAAGTGGTATGTTAAATAAGTAGCTATTCCTCTTCCTGATTCATAATCTCTTCCATATGCTTTCTTGCCACTGGGGATAGAGTATCCATAAGATAATTTCTCCCTTTTATTGTATTTTCTCCTAATTCTTGTCGCAGCTGTTTATTAACTTCCTCAATTTCAGCCTTAAGTTCTCTAGCCGATAATAAGGAAGAACCTGCTCCTCTAATAATAATTTGCTGTAAACCATCTGAAGTTGCTACAACAATATTATATTTCTTTTGATTGTCATGGGCAAATCTTTCTATATATTGATCTGCAGTCTGGGCTTCTTTTGTAAATACCATGTTAATATTGTGATATTTTGTCATCTCTTCCTGATGTCCCTCCACTCGATAAGCATCAAAGACTACGATAACCTTACATTTTTTAATACCCTGATAATTACTGAGAATATCAAGAAGTTTCATTCTGGCTCCATCCATATTTTCATCAACCAATTCATTTAAATCTGGCCAGGCATAGATAATATTATAGCCATCAACCAGGAGATATTCTTCTTTTGTTTCTTTGGGTTTATTTGCATGGGATATGGGTGCATAATAACTTTCATGGGCAGTTTTTTTCTTTTTCCAATCGGTTTTTTTGCCTTGATTGGAATAAAAGGTACTATTAATTATCTTATCTATTTCTTCCAAGCTGATAGTACTCTCTTCCTGGTAGTTCTTCTGATTGATAACTTGTTTTTCTTTGATTTCTTCTTTTGGCTGCAGATAACTTTCCAAATGCATATATTTTTTAACATCCTGCCACTCAACAAGAAATCCAGTACCATGGGCACAAAATACCGATCCCGTAGGGTTACCAACATCCCTTTCAGAATCATACCCAATACTGTGAATTACTTCCTCTTCATTGTGGCAAGGTTCGTATCCTTTTAATGTATAGAATAATCTGCCTGTTCCTTTGGTATATGCAATCACCTCTTTCTGATAATTTCTCATGGTTACAACTGGTGCACTTCCTACTAGCAATGCCATGTCACCATCTGTATGGGATAATTCACACACACCACACATTTTCTCTATATCAGTCATAGCTCGTCCCACCATTTTCTCTGGCAGTTCTAATTGAAAGGAATAGTAAGGTTCAAGTAAAACAGATTTTGCTGATTTCAAACCATGCCGAACTGCCCGGTAGGTTGCCTCTCTAAAATCTCCACCTTCTGTATGCTTGTTATGTGCTCTACCGGATACTAAGGTAATCTTTATGTCAGTAATCGGCGAACCTGTAAGAACGCCTCTATGCTCTTTTTCTTCCAAATGAGTTAATACAAGTCTTTGCCAACTCTTGCTTAATATATCTTCACTGCATTTACTGTCAAATAGTATACCACTGCCAGGTTCTAAGGGTTCTAGCAACAAATGAACCTCTGAATAATGCCTTAATGGTTCAAAATGTCCTATCCCTTCTACTTTTTCAGCAATCGTTTCTTTATAAACAATTCTTCCTTCATCAAAGTTAACCTCTATGCCAAAGCGGGTTTTCATTATATTCTGTAATATTTCAATTTGAACCTCTCCCATTAACTTGGCACCAATTTCCTGCAGCTGTTCATCCCAGATTATATGCAGTTCGGGCTCCTCTTCTTCAATCAGTCGAAGTTTTGGCATAATGACTCTAGGGTCACATCCTTCTGGAAGTATGATTTGATAAGATAATACTGGCTCTAATATTGGCGCTATAAATGGACCTTCTTTTCCTAATCCTTCACCAGCAATAGTCTTAGTTAGACCTATAACTGCACATATTGTGCCAGCTTCCACTTCACTTACCGTATCAAATTTTTCACCAGAATAGATACGAATTTGATTGACTTTTTCTTCCCAGTCTCCATTTGATAGAGTATCTCTTATTTTTAGACTGCCGCCTGTTATTCTTAGATGGGTCAAGCGATTTCCTTGTTCATCTCTTGTAATTTTAAATATCCTAGCACCAAATTCTTCTTCATAGGAAGGGATAATCCCGAATTTATGAATACCCTCCATCAATTCTTTGATACCTTCTAATCTTAGTGCAGAGCCAAAATAGCAGGGAAATACTTTTCTCTTTTGGATTGCCTGTTGTATATGATTTGTCTGTATAGAACCTGCAGTTAGATATTCCTCCATCATGGTTTCATTGCACATTGCCAATTGTTCCATATATTCTTCTCTGTCAGCATTTTCAAATTCTATACAACCATCATCTAGTTGCTGCTTTAAATCCCTTAGTAACTGCTCTTTATTGGTACCCTCCTGGTCCATTTTATTAATAAATAGAAACACAGGCTTTTTATATATTTTAAGAAGCCTCCATAGGGTTTTTGTATGGCCTTGTACACCATCTGCTCCGCTTATGACCAAGATAGCATAATCTAATACCTGCAGAGTTCGCTCCATTTCTGCTGAAAAATCCACATGGCCAGGAGTATCAAGTAAAGTAATCTGTGTTTCACTACTATTAAAAATGGCCTGTTTGGAGAAAATCGTAATGCCCCTTGCTCTT
>DALYNO010000144.1:2874-8535 GCA_031975295.1 Anaerocolumna sp.
CATCTTTGTTATCTACTCTACCCAGCTTCCTTGTCTTTCCACTTATATACAACATACTCTCAGATAGTGTAGTTTTACCTGCATCTACATGAGCCAATATACCAATCACTAATTTCTTCATAATCTATATCAAATCCTTCAATTTTTATCAATCACAACTCAAATTACAATCACATTGTCGATTCTTCTCTTATTATGATAACAGCAAGTTAAGAATATTACAATTTCAATGTTTCCCAAAATGAAATATCTATGATTAGTGTCTCAAATCTCCGTGCTGGTATAGATGATAGCAACACATTTTATGAGTATCCAGTATTGTTTTCATTCATTATGTCCAATATTTTACAGGAAAATTTCGTGAATGGTAATCTATAGGATTACTTTGTTTAATCTTGGATGAATCTTAGATGGATTGTGGATTTATTCAGAAAATTACCATAGCGGATAATTTTCTGGTAAGGGGAATCACTATTCATTTACCATAAAAAAGAGACTTCACAAACACGCCACTTAGGGTTTGGGAAATCTCTCTTATATACTGCTGATACAATTTAACATTTATTATTCAACTTACACATCAAGCTACTAACACCTTACACTCCTTCTCTTAAAACCTATTTTCCCCTTTTGAGCTTCTTTTTTAATGCTCTCACAGGCATTTAAAATCTGAGCAGACTTCGTATTCTGGGTAATTGTTACCTCACCTATTTGCTCTGCTGTTCGTAGTGCTTCCTCATGTAATGGTGTGTAAGATACACCAACTGCAACTACAAAATTATTCATAGCATATCTTGTTCTGGCTGGCATGTTATGAATCTTTTCTTCCACTGCTTTTAGCATAGAAAGTAGTTTATTTTCATCAAATTCCGAATTCTTTCTTACACCAAGCAGCCATTCATAGCAACTATAACCTGCTGACATAGTAAGTTCTTCCTGGCTTTCAATAAATTTATCTGCTACTTCCATTGCAAAAACTGTTTCAGCTAAGGTTACTGCAACTATAAAATCTGAAATCATAAAAAAATATGCCTCTTTTATCCACCTATCAAAATCAGCAGGCGTCATAATCTTAGGGTTAGCTATCATTCCCGCTAAGTACATGGCATCATAATTACCAGTTGAATATAGCTCCTCTGCCATTTGTTGATTATATTTAAGCTTCTTTGCGATGGGTTTGAGCGCACCTGTTGCTACTCCAAATACCGGCTCTTTTGCACCTTGGCTTATATAATACTTTTTCATTCTTTCACTGCTTAGTGCCTCAATTTCCGCCATTACTTCGTATAAATTCATAATAATCACCCATTGGATATAGCAGACTTACCTGCTATACTGCCACCAGATAAAAATGCGAAACAAATATCGCATAATGAATAAATCTTAGTGTGCAACCTTTCTTCCTATATTTTCATTCACGCTTCCTATCTTATCTTCTTTATTTCTACCTGTAAATAAAATAATTCTACCTTAAGAATACTTCCTTAAGTGTCTAACTTTCTATTACCCATAATGATTACAATAAAAGCCAATATTACTGCCACACTGATTAAAATTATTGTCTTTATGAAAATATCATGGGAACCTAATGAACCCGAATCCATTATAATATTTCGTCCTAAAGCAATTGGCGTACCAGATTCTTTCATAAAGCGAAAAAAGGAATTGTCTGGCAGAGGAAACATAACCCCGCCCAAAGCTGCCATACTCCAGGCAATAAACCAGGAGAGGTATTCCGCTGTACTTAAATTGCGTACCAGGAAAAATAATATAAAGTTAATAAACTGTGATATCAACGAAACAATGATAATAACCATTATTGTAATTCCTATATTACCCCAATATGCATCAAAAAACAAGGCTGTAATCATTACGATACAGAGTCCTTGGACCACAGTAAAAATAAGACATGCGGCTGTTGCAGCAAATAGTAGAGTATGATTGTGAACAGGTGAAACTCTGAGTCTCCACTTCCTAGGTTTCATAAAATCTTGATTTAAGTAATTCAGCAGATAAATACCGCCATTTAATTGAAACATCAGCATCATACCAATGGATATATGAGAAGATAACATATTATATCCAGATATATAAGCCACATCTCCAGTATTTTGTAATGCAACGGTACTAAGTACAAATACCAAAATTATGGGTAACAATATAAATATGAGTAATCCAAAGATGTCTCTTGATAGCCGGCGCATATAATAATTAAAACTAACCAGGAATATATGATTCATTGGCTCCCCCCTCATCACGTAGCTTTTTACCTGTTAAAGTTAAAAATACGTCCTCTAGTGTGGGTTTATCAGCAAAAATATGCATTACTTCTCCTTTTTGCCTTGCAACATCTAGAATACGATTTAGATTCCCTGCTTCTGCTGCAGATAGAATCATATATTCTCCATTATTTTGATGAACAGATTTTACCCCTTGTATCTTTGTGAAGGCTTCCTTAAGTTCTTCTGAAGGTGTCGTTACCGTCAACCGTATTGTTTCTTCATGTCCTATTCGTTTAATCAGCTCATTCAGCGTGCCGCTTGCAATTACTCTGCCTTGATCCATAATAATAATTCGATTTGCAATGGCTTGCACTTCTTCCATGTAGTGTGATGTATACAATACGGTAGTCCCCTTTTTAGCCAGTTCTTTTACTGATTCTAGTATATAATTACGTGATTGGGGATCAATTCCCACTGTCGGCTCATCCATAATTAGAAATTCAGGTTGATGTATCAAAGCACATGCTATATTAAGTCTTCTTTGCATACCACCTGAGAATTTTCCCGGTACTTTTTTTGCATAGTCACTTAGTCCAACAAATTCTAGAATCTCCTTAATTCGTTGTTTTAATAAATTCCCTTTCACTCCATATAATCCACCAAAGAATCGTAAATTCTCTTCGGCAGTTAATTCTTCAAATACAGTAATTTCTTGTGTAACTAAGCCTATATTTTTCTTTAATTTTATATTATTTACATCCTGCTTTTCACCAAATAACGTAATATCTCCCCCATCTATTCCAATGAGACCGGATAAAGCTCGTATGGCTGTAGTTTTTCCTGCACCGTTTGGACCTAATAATCCAAGAATTTCTCCTTTATTAATATCAAAACTTATATGATCAAGTGCGTGCATATTACCAAAACGTTTCACTACTTCCTGTAGATTTGCTATCATCCTTTTACCTCCAATAATTTCATATACTATTTCTCTTAAATTATAGCAAGGAATGAACCACTTAAAATAGTGACGAATGTCATTGATTTATATATTACAATGATTTAAACACTATCATAACCTGATTAACAGACTTCTTGTAATATCTTACTAAAGGGTGTCAAATATATTATCTTAAGAAAATACTTGTATCCAACAAAGTATGGATGTATAATATCGTCTGGATTCAAGTAAAGATTGGTATTATTATACCGGAATTTGGAGATTTCAACCAAGATGCATAAGATAACTCACTTAAAAGCTTTCTTAAAATCAGAAGCTGTACTTCTAATTGCAGCCTGCGCTGCTATTCTATCCATGTTTTTTGTACCACCATCCATCAATTACATAAACTACATAGACTTTCGAACCCTTGCTTTGCTTTTTTCTTTAATGGCAGCCATTTCCGGTTTAAGAAGTGTGGGTTTATTTGATTCACTTGCAAGGTTAATACTACCTCACTTTAAGAATACGAGATTATTAAGTCTTATTCTTGTGCTTTTATGTTTCTTTTCTTCAATGTTTATCACAAATGATGTGGCACTTATAACCTTTGTACCCCTGACAATTATAATATTCCGGGCATCTGGTCTAATGGATAGATTGATATACACCATAGTGCTTGAGACTGCTGCAGCAAATATGGGCAGCACCTTTACACCAGTGGGTAATCCGCAAAACTTATATCTCTACTCCTGTTATAGGATTAGTCCATTGGCATTCTTTCGAATAACACTTCCAATTACCATACTTGGGCTTCTGTTATTAATTGCTGCAGCCTTTTTATGTAAAAATCAAACCATACATATGACTGGCACCAGAGAGTCAAAAATAAGGGATTTAAAGCAATTATTCTGCTATATTCTACTGTTTATTCTTTGTCTTTGCTCTGTTTTTTACTTGATTGATTATAGAATACTTATGATTATAGTATGTGTTACGATTTTTTTTATAGACAAAAGTATATACAAATCCATTGACTATGGGCTTTTGATTACCTTTGTCTGCTTCTTCATCTTTGTTGGTAATGCTGAAAGAATAGATGCTGTGCATAGCCTTCTTATTAGACTAATCAAAGACCGTGAACTTATATCAGGTGTTCTATTAAGCCAGATTATCAGCAATGTACCTGCTGCTATTTTATTATCCGGTTTTACAAATGATTATAAAGCACTTTTACTAGGCACTAATATTGGTGGACTAGGAACACTGGTTGCATCCCTTGCCAGTCTTATATCCTTTAAGTTGTATTTAAAAACAGAACAAGCCAAACCCCTGAAATATTTGGGTGTATTTACTGTAGTTAATATTATTTTCTTAATAGGGTTACTTTGTTATACTATGTTGTTTCATGGATAAACGAATACCATAGCTATTGTTATAGTTCTCCATATTAATTTTAAGGATAACGAAATGTTTCTGTAGGTTTATATACGAACTGATATCTTCCACAAAAAATAGGAACTCCTAAGAATTACATTAGGACGTTCCTATTTTTTGTGGATCAAGGGTTAAATAGGTCCTTAACCTATGAATTAGGTAACAGAATGGGGCTGACTTACGTTTATTTACCTTCTTTTGCTTGCCATAAAGTCTTTAGATCAAACTTTTTCATTTGCAGAAATGCTTCTGTAATTCGTTTAATCTCTTCTGCAGAACCTTCAAACATAACTTGATTTAAATTATCAGGTACTATTTGCCAGGACACACCAAATTTATCTTTGATCCACCCGCATTGTTCTGCTTCTGGAACGAAAGAAAGCTTGTCCCAGTAATAATCAATCTCTTCCTGATCTCTACAAAGCACCATAAAGGATACAGCTTCATTAAATGTAAAGTCTCCACCGAAACCATGATCCATAACTACAAGGGTAGTTCCCAATATATCTATTTGTGCATAATTTATTTCAGCTCTTCCATCACTTGCTTCACCAGGCTTATAGTATGAAACAGAAGTTGCCTTCGAAGATTGAAATATTTCTTCATAGGCAGACAAAGCTTTTCTCGCTTTACCACAAGCTTCTTCTGCAAATAATAGCACTGGTTTTATTTTTTGTGAATCCATACTCTCATCCAGCATTAACTGCCAATTAACACCGTATTTATCTTCTATCCAACCATAACGTTTGCTAAAAGGATATTCTCCAAGGGGCATCCGTTCCAAACCACCAGATTGAAAGGCTGTAAACAGTCTGTCTACCTCTTCTGCAGATTTACAGGATACCATAAATGAGATAGAGGGATTGATCTTAAAATATGGCCCGGCACTAATAGCAGATATTTTAAAATCTTCAAGGATAAAATCGACCATTCTAGCATCTCCTGAGGGAGTCTCCGGTAATGTGGTAACACCTACTACTTTCGAATTTTCAAAAAGGTTAACATACCAAGTAGCAGCTTCTACTGCTTCTTTGTCAAACCATAAATGAGGAACAATTTTTT
>DALYNO010000145.1:0-8487 GCA_031975295.1 Anaerocolumna sp.
CTTTTTCTTCCTCTGCTTTTTTAATATAAGCTTCTAACTGCTGCTTAGCGCTATTCTTATGATTCTCTAAATCGTGCTCTGCACTATTCTTATAATTCTCTAATTCTTGCTGTGCTCTTTGCTCTATTTCAGTTTTTTCTTGTTCTGATAATTTCTTATAAGCTTCAAGTTCTTGGAGGGCGATAAGTTCTAACTCTTCTTTTTCTTCCTCTGCTTTTTTAATATAAGCTTCTAACTGCTGCTTAGCGCTATTCTTATAGTCATCTAACTCTTGTTGTACATGTAATTTAGACTTTTCTTCTTCTTGTAAGAGTTCCGTGATATGTGATATTTCTAGGTTATGCTTGTTTGTCAAATCATTTGATGCCGCTTCATACTGTTCTTTTAACAATATAATGTCGGTCTCAGCTTGGTTTTTGATATCCTCTTTCTCATGAATTAGTGATTTATTTTTCTCAATCGATTCATTTAGCTTACTTGTAACCTGATTTATCTCTTCACTTGTTAGATCTAAAAGTTCTTCTAATTCTACAATTTTGTTGGAAAATTCATCTTTTACATTTGTTAAATTCAGATTTTTACTGGATAGTAATTCTATTTCCTCCAACAAAGAATTTTGCTTGGTCGTAAGTTCTTCATTTAGGCTGGAAAGAGACTTCGCTTCAATGGATTTGGTCTGTATATCTGATAAAGCAGTAGCCAGCTCCTGTTCAATTTTTCCTATATTAACTTTTGCTTCTTCAAAAACTTGGATTAATTCTTGATACTTATTTTTTTCTACCTCTAACTCTTCTTTTAAATATTCATAATCCTTAATCTGATATGCTTTTTCTTCCTCTAACTCTGTAACTTTCTCTATGTACTGCTGCAAAGTGTTTTTAACTTCGTTATGTTCATTCTTGTTTATATCCAAAGCAACTGCAAGATTTTTTATTTCCTCGTTTAGTTTATCTGCCTCTAACGCTTTCCTGTTAAGTTGCTCATTTATGGTTACTACTTCATTTTTTGCACTTTCTAATTCAGTAATCTTATCTTTGAGGAGATTAGATAGTTGTTCTATCTTGTCGGTTGATTCCTTTGTCTCAGCTACTAATTTCAAAACTTCTTCATTGACAATGTTTAAATCCTCTTTTTGTTTTTTGTCCTCTTTTTCAAGGGCCATAATGATGGAATTCTTGTTTTTAATAACTGTATCTTTTTCTTCAAGTTCTATTTCAAACTCTTTCATTTTATCTGTAAGATCTGAAATGTCTTTAACTTTTTCAGTAAATATAATCTCTGCTTCTTGCAGCAAACTCTTTAATTCTAATATCTGACTTTCTTTTTCTTCTAGCTGTACTCTATTTGATTGACTCTCTGCTTCAATAAGATTTAGTCTTTCTTCCAATTCCTTTTTGAGGGAAATATTTTCTTTTAAATCATCTTGTATATTGTCCTTTGCAGTAAGAAGTGAAGCAACTTTAGAATCCCTTTCTCTTAAATCACTACTAAGGCGAGAAATCTGTTCTTCCCTTTTATTCACATATTCTTCAACTTCAACAGTAATCGCATTGTATTTTCCTATTTCTTCCTGTAAATGGGTAACTTTAAGCTGTAACTGCTTGATTTCCTTTTCACTGTTTTCAAGCATATTACTTTTCTTTATATACTCTTTATTTAAATTTTCAATTGCTATTAAACTATTTTCATAGTTTTCTTCCAATTCTTGTAGTTTTAATTTATCCTGTTTCGTAAATATCATTTATATTTCCTTCCAAGCTTACTTAACTCAATCGTATTTTTTAGTTATATTCTATAATAAATTAGTACTTTTTTAGTTCATAAGAACTATATTATACTTGTTTTTGTCGCGAAAATCCATGGTTTCTACTGTTTTAATTCTTAATTTTCTGTAACAATTATGTTGTTAACTTATTCCAGCTAAGATTCATAGAATCTTTCTCGCTTTTGTCAGTGGTTGTGCAGGTATACCCCATCTAGCACTCTAATCTGCCAAAGAGCTATGGAGCAAAAGTTCCTTTTTATATGTCACTAAATTGAAAATGCGGATTCCTAAGAATTCGCAACAATGGTATAATTAAGTTATGAGACTAACAAAACTAAACACTAAACCTTGGAATTTTACGAAAAGTATAGAATGCAATGAGCTTTAAGTGATGCTTTTACATTTATTAGGCCTCTTTATACTGTTAATAAGGCATTAAATCATTAACATTGGAGAAATCAAATTTATACAAGATCGAAATAAGATATATTTTACTTATACTCTATAATGAAGAAGAATCAAGAATATCCATAGAAGTTCGGAGGAAATATTATGAGTAAAGCATTGGTTGTATTTTACTCTTATTCAAATACAACAAAAAGTTTGGCAGAAGATATTGCAATCATCACAGACGGAGATCTTAGGGAACTAATTCCGGAAACCCCTTATTCCTTTACCTACAACGGTGCGACTAAAGAAGCAAGAAGTGAAATCGAACGGGGATACTGTCCTAAATTGCTCTCTGGAAATGAACCAGTTACCGATTATGAATATATTTTTATAGGCACTCCTAATTGGTTCAAATCATTTGCACCGCCAATATTGAGCTTTTTGCGGAGCGTTGATTTGAATGAAAAAACTATCATTCCGTTTTGTACTCATGGCGGTGGTGGATTTGGGCAAATAGAAATCAATATTTCTAAAGAGTGTCCCAACTCAAAGATTCTGCCGGGATTTGATTCAACAAGCGATTTTGATGATAAGCAGGTTGAAGAATGGATCGATGGAATGAAGATTTTAGAATAAGTTCAATTCCAACAGGGGGTGTTCAAAATCCGAAAACAGCACTATACCGTAAGTGATATAAGCAGTGGGCAGATAGCTTTCAAGGCTTTTTTGTATGCGATAACGAAATTCTGAAATGTATTGCAAGCACTTACAAGTTTGATAGCAGATTCAAAAAATATATAAATCAATTCAGTGATGAAGATTTGAGTGACTTTATTTATAAAGCTATCCTTTTCTATTGTGAGGATAAATAATCTCAAAATCATCTCCACCATGTCAACGGGTATAAAAAACCGTTGTTATGGTGAGTTATTCACCAAATAGTGTAAAGTAGTCTCAACAGCGGTTTTTTACTAAAATATGCTACTCCTTTTGGTTATTCATAATATTTTTCAAGTATATTTAAAGCAATTTCTTTTGCTTTTTGTCCCGAAACCTCTTTCTGGTTATCTGTTAAATGAACAGCAAAATAATATACTTCATCAGTACGCTCATACATTCCGACGAACCATCCATTGTCATTCTTGCCTGTCTCAGGATTTCTTCCAGAACCGGTTTTTCCATATACATAAGTATCATTATTGCTTTCCACCAGCATAACTTCCTTTAACAGCTTGATATTTTGAGGGGCGAATTCTGATGATTCCTCAAATATATTTGCTAATACATCAACTTGTTCTTTAGGAGAAATCTGCAACGAGGACTCCAGCCAAAATCCATTTAATGCAGGTGAATTATTTACTTTGCTACCATACCATTCCCTTATGTCACGATTTCCATACTTTAATTGATCAAGATAACTTTGAACTTCTTTGGGTCCAATATGGTTTATTACTTTTCTAAAATACCAAATACAAGATTCACGAAATGCTTCTTTTAATCCCATATCTTTATTCCACGAAGCTGTAGAATACATAGTTCCATCATATCCCATCTTAGAATCAGCAGAACTTATAACACCAGTTTCCAGCCCCATAAGTGTAGAAATTATTTTAAATGTTGAACAGGGTGAACTGAATTGATTACTTCGTTCTATATTATAAATCTTATACTCATGAGTTTGGCTATTTAAAAAAACAGCACATCCTTCAATATTGTCAAAACAATCACTGTAGTCGATTTCTTCTATGGTATTTGAAGGATAACTCCCATCATCTATCCCAACATTTTCACTTTTTTCAACTATATCTTTCTCTTCCTCTGATTCATTATTGGCTTCTAACTCTGGTTCAAATATTGCATCAATTGTATCAGAAACTTCAAGTGTTTGTAATTTTGTTGTTGTGTTACTTTCATTCCCCTGACTCGATTCCTGAACTCTATTACACGAACTAAAACCAATACTTAATATAACAAAAGCAATGAAATATACCCTTTTCCTATACATAACACCCTCCTTACAGTTTCCTCAAAATGAAGTAATTCATGAATTACCAGGTCTTTCCTTAATTGTTTTTCCTATTGTTTTTCCTATTGTATACCTACTTTTTACCTATTATTTTTCCTATATTTATTCCTATTATTTTTCCTATATTCCTATATATATTCCTATTGTTTTTCCTTTTGTCTTTCCTATTGTTTTTCCTATCTTTTTGCCTTTCGATATCCAGCCTCTTGTGCCTCTTTTTCAGAATGAAAAATGATAAGATACTTGGAATTTGACATGGTTTCATAAGCGTTCTGACCAGGACAGTGGTAAATCATAGAATTTGAATTGGCTCTAATTTCTATGGTTGTTTTTCCCAAATCAATTTTTTCTTTTATTTTCTCCCCTTTACCTGTTTTTACTTCTGTCGTAGCAGTTACTGTGTCTGTCTTATCAGTTGCCTCCTCTGTCTTATCAGTTGTCTTCTCTGCCTTATCATTTACCTCTTTTGCCTTATCAGCTGCCTCTTCTGCCTTATCACTTGCCTCTTTTGCCTTATCAGCTGCCTCTTCTGCCTTGCCCGCTAATGCTTCTGCTTTTACGACAGCATCACCTGATAGATGACTGTCGCCTTTTGCATAATCTATTATAATTCCAGGCTGTACATTATATACATACACCTTAAAACAAATACCTTCTCCATGATCCTCTACGGAGTAACCTTCCATCAGCACCCCATTAGCTACAAGATTAGACCCTTGAAAGATTGGTGTGACACGGTATAGAACATGATTATTCGTTTCTTTTATGTAATCTGCCACCATATTCTCAAATGGTAGCATCCCATCTACATTGAGATATCTTGTGCCCGTAATTAGATTCTGCTTATTGGCATTTTCTGCAGTGAGCTGATATCCTATTAAATGACAACGGTTATATAATGACTTTCCATCCACACTATCATATTGAACACTTTGCCAGCCAGTAGGTTTCACGCCACTTATGTTACCACGTTTTTCCCCAGGCATAAGATCTGTTCCAATGTTTGCATAAGCTACTCCACATCTGCCTAAAGCATCCAGTTCACTATACCTTTCAAAAGATATACTAGTCATATCCCCATCATCAAATGTGGGTATATTATTATCAATGGCAACATAGGCATTGCCACTATATTCTGGTATATTTTCCAGCGTACTACTAATTTCCATACTTTCCTGGTTGAAGTGATTCGATAATGTCTGCAAAAACGTATAACCAGTTAGTATCATAATACATATTAGTAAAGCTAGCTTAAACATCCTAAATAATTTTAATTTGTGCATTTCAAATAAATCTCCTTGCTAATCTTCTCATGAGAGGTACCTACGAATTCTTTTACTTCTACCAACTCCCAATCCTTTTCTAAAGTAATATCAAAATACAAGTCAGCTGGATATTTTCTGTTCCACCTATATATAATAATCTGTTCAATCTTAGCATAATAGGGTAATACATTCATATCCTCTACAAAGCAGAAATCCCCTTCTTGCGCTTGTTGTAAGAATTCCGAAGCTATGATTCCATGTTCCAGCTCTTGATCTGTAAACAGCTTAGCAGAATACTCCTTCATAAATAGCTTTCTACTCATGAAAACCATATCATCTATAACCGCCTGATCTCTGCTTTGTCTTCTATGATTGAACATCATACCATTGCTATCATCTAAACATACCATAACAATCATACTAATTCCATCCCTTCCAGATGTCAGGTGTGTATCCTATGGTGGCTAACTTTCCATTTCTTACAATAGGAGTCTTTAATAGATTCTGATTTTCTAATATTTTTTCATCCCTATCTTCAGCGGCTATATATTTGATCAGTGCCAGAGTATCTTTATCCTTGCTATTTTCATCAAGCAAAGCCTCTATGCCACCCACTGCCTGCTTTATGCTATTATATTCTCCCTTACTTAAACCCTTTTCTTTTAGGTCAATAAACTGGTATTTTACATTTCTTTCTTTAAAGTATCTTTCCGCTTTTTTAGTATCAAAACATTTTTTAGTTCCAAATATTTGTATATTCATATTTTCTCCATCTATTTTTAAATTTTAGTATTTTTATTTCTTGAAATATTGTATCAATTGTAAAATGTGTAATTACTGGTATAATCAAGCAAGTAGGATTTCATTATAAATAAAATATAATAATCTAAAGAATATTATACAATAGCAGGACCATATGTCAAATTCAATGAAAAGATACCCTTCTGTGACAAAGAAAAAATGCTCCTTAGATCAGTTAAATCCAATGTAAGGAGCATAAACTTAGAGATATTCAGTTTCTATTTATTCTATTCTACTCTAAGAGATAGCAATGTTCTTCTCATAGAGTGTTACTTCATGAATGGACTTCATTCCCGCCTTTTCATATAAGCGGTAAGCTCCGGTAAGGCTGTCTGAATCTACTCCTAATGTAACAACCTGCTGTCCTTTCGCATATGCAGCACGAAATCCATGTTGTAACATTGCCAAGCCCAAGCCAATTCCACGATAGGATCGTTTAACTCCAATATGATTAATAAATAGGGAATCTTCATTCATCTTAGCTAAGGCAAAACCTACAATTTCTCCATTTGTGTTACGGGCAATAAACCACCACTCCGGGCGAAAGGAATCCAGCTTTGTTTTATCCAACCAGTCACTATAGGAAGGAGCTGCAAAATCCCAATGATCTTGGAATACTTCCACAAAAGTATCGTACAGCAGCTTTTCATCTTGACCTGGTATAAAAGTTGTAACCTTAATATTTTCCGGAAACAAAGGCACTGCCGGAGTACTTGTAAGCTCTATACCCATTCGTTTAAATAGTCGTACTGGATGAAAACCATGATTTGTTAATAAATGATTGGCATCTTCACATGTAGTCGGTATGAGATTTTGAAGTCTCTTGTTAATACCAGATGAATGAACAAGTTCAACTGTCCTTTCTGTAATTTTTTCAATTAACAGATTGCCAACACCAGTCCCTCTTGCTGATGGCAGAACAAATCCGTATGTGAATATCTTTTCTTCGCTATCCTCCTCTAAAAAGGCATACCCGACTATGGTATTATGTTCATTTTCAATTACCCAAACATTATGTTCCATATCAAAACCTTGCCACATATCAAGTAAATCTGATAGATTAAAATCTGGTGCGCCAAAGTCTGCTATATCACAGGCTATCACTAAGTCGCATACAGTTTTAGCATCCTCCATTTTAGGGGAACGTATGGTCAATTTTTGATGCATTATCTTTCACTCCTCTTATATAAATATATAGTAGTAAATCCAAATTATTGATAATAGTGTCAACATTACATGTACCTACCATATTATCCCATCATCAATAAACCATGTCAATATATTTACTTTTACTTATTTTAAAAGCCATACTCCACGTAACTACTCAGCTACAGGGAAATGGCTTTTGAACTTAATTAATCTTATATTTTAACATAACCTTTGCATTAAAGTAATTTCCATAATCCCTACACTGTATTTCACCTTCATACTTTTCCATTATTTCATGAATAATCTTTAAACCATATCCATGCAGCTTTTTATCTTCTTTCCAGGTTACAAAATGATCGTTATCTTGGATGTAATTATTTGACTTGCTATTGGTTATATCAATTGTTAAATAATTTTTAATCATGGCAGATTTGATATTGATATATCGGTTTTCCACTTCAACTTTAGAGCAATTTTCGATGGCATTATCTATCAAATTAGAAAAGACACTCATTAAATCAATATCTCTGATGGATAGTTCTTCAGGAACACAAATATCAATATGGTATGTAATGTTGTTCTCCACCAAATGATCCGTGTTACGAATTAAGACAGCGTCTATTAGTTTAGTGTCCGTATATTAGTAGCTTTGAATTTTCCTATATTGGGTCATCAAATTTTCTGCATATTTTCTTGCTTTAACATTGTCTCCATCTTCTAGTAAAACTCTTATGGTTGACATATGATTTCCTATATCATGATATAATTTATGTATATTTACATCATGTTGCTGCAGTGTCAAATAATTAGTATATTGGATTTCATTTTGCTGTTTCAGAAGGTTATTTTCAATCTGTAAAACCTTTCTCTCAGAGTGATTTACTGTAATAAGCAATACTATAATCGCCACTACTATAAATATCGTCAACTGCTTTATGTTACCCATTCTTGATAGGATATCTGCACTTTCCTCGCCATAACTTTTGTCAGACATTAATACGACGCCGCCCCATATAGTATAGATGGATAACCATACCCATTTGGATAAAGCGTTAAGTTTTATTTTCCTTATAAAGAATCTACTTATTAGA
>DALYNO010000146.1:0-8474 GCA_031975295.1 Anaerocolumna sp.
TTATAAAATTATAAATATTAGTAGAATATTGTGCAAAAAAACGCATTATATTGACTTCTATTAGTTGGTACTGTATATTATGCACATACAGAGCGAGAGTAGTGAAAGGGAGCAAAGCTACTGATATGATAGCGAGGTAAATAAGTAATAGGTAAGTAATTCAGCATTATAAAATAAAGAACATAAGGAGAGATAATTATGAATTTCAAAAGATTTATGGCAATTGTACTAACCGCATTTTTATTAGTAGGAATGACTGGTTGTAGTTCTAGCAAAACATCTACGGATACTGGAAGCAATACAGGGACCACTCCAAGTACAGAAGAGACGAAAGATTCACCGGAAAGTGGAGATAAAATAACATTAAGTATGGCTTGGTGGGGCTCTCAGACCAGACATGATGCTACTGTAAAAGTAATTGAATTATATGAATCTTTAAATCCCAATATCGATATTAAATATGAATTTTATGACTTCGATGGATATTTTACGAAACTAAATACACTGGTAGCTTCCGATACAGTTTGGGATGTTTTCCAATTAGGTGGTAATTTCCCAACATACATAAATTCAATAGTACCCCTAAATGATTATATTGAAAAAGGTATAATTGACACTTCTAACACGAATGACAATTATCTTGCAACTACTCAGTGGGAAGGTAAACAAATAGGTATCTCCAATGGTGTTAATACTTACGGCATTGCATATGATCCTGCCATGTTTGCACAGGCTGGTGTGGAAGAACCATCAAATAATTGGACATGGGAAGATTGGAAGAAAGCGTGTCTTGCTATAAAAGATAAATTAGGTGTTTATGGAAGCTCAAAAATGGATGATTTTATAGCAGGCGCTTCTGCAGGTGTATCCCAAGAGGATTTTTCCCTTAATTTCTTTGCTTTAACCAATGATAAATTAGGCTTTGAAGATCCTACAATATTAGTGGATTATTTTAAGATAAGAAAAGAATTAGTTGATGCAGGTGCTTATCCTGATGCAGGAGCCATTGCTGAAATTAAAGATATTGAAGGAGATTATCTTGTGACTGGAGATGCCGCAATGACTTGGGTTGCAAGTAATCAGATGCCAACTTTAGCCGCAGCAGCTGGAAGAGAAATCAAACTTGCTCCAATTCCTAGAAAAAGAGCTGATGGACCTTCTGGTGCAACTATTCAGTCATCTCAAATGTTATGTGTTTCAACAAGTTCTTCCGTTCCAGAAGAAGCAGCTAAGTTCATAAGTTTCTTTGAAAATGATGAAGAAGCAAATAAAATTTTGAAGGGTGAACGTGGGGTTTCCATAATGTCCAATGTACGTGAAATGCTTTTAGCGCAGGCGGATGAAGCTACCACTGCAATGTATCAATTCGTAGATTTAATTGGTACATTTGAAACAGGAGAAATTAATGTAATAAGCCCAGCACAAAAGACAGAAATAGAAGATCAATATAAATTATTCATGGAGAAAGTAATTTATGGAGAAGTGACACCGGAAGAAGCAGCTCAGGGTATTTATGACTTTGCACAGAAAAAATTCCAGTAATCTATGATATGAAGAAGAGTAATGAACCTAATTAATATGTTTAAGGTAGTCTTGGAACCCTAAGAGTATGAAGAAGTGAAAGGGACAGAGCATCACTTAAGCATAAAATATTAAGACAAGCAGCATGTTTAAGTTCATGAAGGAATCAGGTTAGATATAGGAATATGAGCGGGGATACTTCCTTTCAGTAAGAAAGAAGTGTCCCTGCTTCCGCTATATTACATATAAGAAATTGATATATTTAAATGATAGTAAGACAGGAGGATATAATGGAAAAAGCCAAAGGTAACAACGCTTTTAAAAAATTTATTCACAATAATAACACAGTAGGTTATGTATTTTCAGCACCGTTTATTATTGGTTTTCTAGGATTCACTATTATTCCCATGATAGTATCTATGTACTATTCATTTACAGATTTTAACTTAGTAACACAGGAAAACTGGGTGGGAATAAAAAATTATATGCGTTTGTTTGAAGATGAGCGTTTTATAAAATCCGTAAGGCAGACATTAATTTATGTTGCAAGTTCCGTGCCTCTTAAACTGATGTTTGCATTGTTAGTAGCTTTTATTTTGACCCGGAAAAGTAAAGGGGTAACCTTTTATCGTTCTCTATATTATCTTCCTTCTTTGATTGGAGGAAGTATAGCAGTTGCATTGGTTTGGAGAGAATTGTTTTCCATGAAGGGACTTATTAATTCTATGCTTGCTTCTTTTGGAGCTAGTAAAGTGTCCTGGTTTGGTGACCAGAAACTTGCTATGGTGCCCCTTATTTTAATGACAGTGTGGCAGTTTGGTTCAGCTATGATTATTTTTGCAGCAGGTTTGAAAGAGATTCCCTCATCCTATTATGAAGCTGCTAAAATTGATGGTGCTAATATGGGGCAGTCTTTCTGTAGAATTACATTGCCATGCTTGTCACCTATCATTTTATATAATCTTATTATGCAAACTATAGCTGCATTTATGGCATTTACCCAAGCCTTTGTTATTACTAAGGGTGGACCAAATGATGCAACGAACTTCTATGCACTATATGTTTATAATCAAGCCTTTAAATATTATGATATGGGATATGCCAGTGCTATGTCCTGGGTTATGTTAGTTATCATGAGTATAATAACTTTATTCATATTTAAATCATCCAAACGCTGGGTATTTTCAGAAGCTGGGGAAGAATAGGAGGAAACTAAATGAGCGTTAAAAGAATTATATCAAAAAGTTTTTATCACATATTTGTACTGGCCTTTGGTTTCATTATGGTATATCCCGTACTATGGATGATTGGAGGCTCTCTTAAAAATAACGCTGAAATCTTAACAGGCTCCTTAAATATTATTCCTCCAAATTGGAGATGGGAAAATTATGCAAAGGGCTTTCGTGGTTTTGGTGGCATAAGTTTTGCTACATACTTTAAGAATTCCTTTATTGTATCGGGGATCGCAACGGTGGCAACTGTAGCTAGTTCTGCCTGTGTAGCTTACGCTTTCTCAAGAGTTAAGTTTCGAGGGAAAAAAATATGGTTTTCTGCAATGATAGCAACTATGATGTTGCCAGCACAAATTATATTAATACCACAGTATATTATCTATAATAAGCTTGGGTTTGTGGGTTCCATTATTCCTCTTGTATTGCCTCACTTTTTTGGGCAAGCATTTTTTATATATCAAATGATGCAGTTTACAGCCGGTATTCCTAGGGAACTAGATGAAGCAGCTACCATTGATGGGTGCAGTAAATACAGTATTTTTTCAAGAATTGTGTTACCCTTACTAAAACCTTCTCTGGTAACCACTGTAATTATCCAGTTTTATTGGAAATGGGATGACTTTATGGGGCCTCTCATCTATTTAAATAAGCCCGAATCCTATACAGTATCCATTGCAATTAAATTATTTGCTGATGCATCTTCCACAACGGATTACGGTGCAATGTTTGCTATGTCTACATTATCCTTATTACCAGTATTTTTAATATTCTTATTCTTTAATAAGTATCTTGTGGAAGGAATTAGTACCTCAGGATTAAAAGGTTAAATAAAAGAACAGTTTTATGTACTAGGTACTGATTGGAAAAGGAGCGTTATGATTAATAGATATGAAGTTGTAAAAAGACATAATCCTGTATTGACCCAGATAGATCTTAACTCACCCCTGACAGTGGGAAATGGAGAGTTTGCATTTACAGCAGATATTACTGGAATGCAGACGCTGTATGAAGAACATAAAAATGCTTATGTTCCTCTTTGCACGATGAGTCAATGGGGATGGCATACAATACCTGTAAGCAAAGACCGGTATGAATATACAATGAAAGACCTGGTTATGACAGAATATAACCATAATGGCAACATAGAAACCTATGCTTCCACAAAACAACCAGGGAATGAAGCAGTATACGACTGGCTTAGAGAAAACCCACATAGACTTCATTTATGCAGAATTGGATTAACATTTGATGGAGAAGAAATAAGAGCTGATCATCTCTCTAAAATTCATCAGGAATTGGATTTGTTCAGTGGAATTTTAACAAGTTCATTTAGAGTCCATGGGATAGAATGTAAGGTTAAAAGTGCTTGTCACCCTACAATAGATGCACTTGCGTTTGAAATAGATTCTCCTGCTATAAGTGCAGGAAGACTTAAAGTTGGTTTTTACTTTCCTTATGGATCGCCGGATATTACTGGTGCTAATTGGGAATGTGATAATAAACATAGTACCATAGTATCCAATAGAGCCAACCGTAGAATTGGTTTTCTGAGAACACTGGATAGAGACAGTTATTACGTGGATATTCGTAGTACAGATTGTATAGAAATCCAAGTTGAGGAGAGCAAAGCTCATTATGCTCAATTAGATTTTATTACAGATAAGGATACTCAGAATAAAGTATCATTTGTAACTTCCTTTTATAAAGAAGAAGCAGACCAGGAGGTCACAACAGAACAAGTTTATATAGCAAGCAGTAAGCACTGGGAAGCTTTCTGGAATAAGGGCGGATTTATTGATTTGCATAAATCAAAGAACAAGCGGGCTAAGGAATTGGAAAGGCGTATTATTTTGTCTCAGTATTTATTAGCACTACAGTCCAGCGGTTCCCTACCTCCACAGGAAACAGGACTCACATGTAATAGCTGGTATGGGAAATTCCATCTTGAAATGCACTTATGGCATAGCGCCTGGCTGCCCCTCTGGAATAAAGGCGATCTTCTGGAAAAGAGTCTGCCCTGGTATGAAGCACATTTGCCTGAAGCGATCAAGAATGCAAAAAGAAATGGTTATAAAGGTGTGAAATGGCCTAAGATGGTAGCATACAATGGCATAGACAGTCCATCTACCATTGCTGTTTTGTTAATTTGGCAGCAGCCCCATATTATCTATATGCTTGAGCTTTTGTATCAAAGCGGCAGAGATAGGCAGTTCCTGCTTAAATATTGGAATATGCTATCGTTAACTGCTACGTATATGTGTGATTTGGTGGTGTTTGATGAAAAAAATGGCACCTACAATCTTCTGGCACCTTTGATTCCTGTACAAGAAGAGCATGACCCTAATATAGTTAAGAATCCTGCCTTTGAAGTTGAGTACTGGAGATTTGCCTTAGAGATTGCAAGTGCATGGGCGAAAAGACTAGACTATGACTGTGATAAATGGGAGGAAGTAGCATCACATATGGCCATGATGCCAAAAAGTGACAAGGGATATATAGCTCATGAGAATTGTCCTGAGACCTTTGAAAGGTTTCATAAGGATCACCCCTCTATGTTAGGTGCCTACGGATTGATTGCTAGTGATAGAGTAGATCCAAAACTTATGGAAAAAACATTAGATACGGTGCTTAAGTGTTGGGATTTTAAGAGTATGTGGGGTTGGGATTTTGCTATGATGGCGATGACAGCAATCAGACTAAACAAACCAGAATTAGCTGTTGATATTCTATTATACGATACACCCAAGAATGCTTATGTAACCAGTGGTAACAATTTTCAAAGGTCAAGAAATGATCTGCCCTTATATTTGCCTGGTAACGGCTCACTATTGTTAGCAGTTGCTATGATGTGTGCTGGATTTGGTGACAAACCTACAAATCTAGTGGGCTTTCCAAAAGATGGAACTTGGGAAGTGGAGTATGAAGGAATTAACCCATTTCCTTACTAATAGCAGGAGTTATATCCTTTTTAGCTTTGGCGCTCATAAAAATACGTAATAATTTCAATTTATTAAATTTATTAAAATGAAAGGCGGTATCAAATATGATTCAAAACCCCATTTTGAGAGGGTTTTCACCAGATCCCAGTATAATAAGGGTTGGAGAAGATTATTATATTGCAACGTCAACATTTGAGTGGTGGCCGGGGGTTAATCTTCATCATTCTAAAGACTTAAAACATTGGGAGCAGATTCCATCTCCCCTAAATCGCCTTAGTCAGTTAAATATGATAGGTGACCCCACCTCAGGCGGAATTTGGGCTCCCTGCTTAAGTTACCATGAAGGAACCTATTATCTGGTGTATACAGATGTTAAAACGAAAAAAGGCAGATATTATAATAATCATAACTATCTAGTAGAAACAAAAGATATATATGGGGACTGGTCTGATCCAGTATATCTAAATAGTACAGGATTTGATCCATCACTTTTTCATGACATAGATGGGAAGAAGTATCTTGTAAATATGCGAAATGGATTCAAAGGAATTTTATTACAAGAATATGATGTTAACAACAAGTGCCTAATAGGTGAAGTTAAAAATATATATACAGGTACAAAAGCTGGTTATACAGAAGGGCCTCATCTTTACTTCATAAATGGCTGGTATTACCTCATAGTAGCAGAGGGAGGAACAGGTTATGGACACCTTGTAACTATGGCTAGGTCAAAGGAGATATGGGGGCCTTATGAAACTGACCCAGGCAATCCTATGTTGTATTCCAAGGGAGAAGGAGGACTGCAAAAATGTGGTCATGCAGATATTATAGATGGGGGAAATGGGGAGTGGTATATGGTCCATCTTTGTGCAAGACCAAGAGAAGATAATAAAAGTATTCTGGGGAGAGAGACTGCTCTACAAGCCGTATACTGGAATGAAGAGGGGTGGCTCCGACTAAAAAATGGAAGCAGCTTAGCAGATGTAAATTTAAAAGAACCAGAGGGAATACAAGAATATAATACTGTTCCATTTCCTTTAAAAGATGATTTTAATGAATCTACCGTAAGGCTTGATTATAAATCACCCAGAATGCCTTTGGGTGGCAATATAAGTTTAACTGAAAGAAAAGGTTATTTGCGACTTTATGGACAGGAGTCCTTAAATTCACTGCATAAAGTTTCTCTGTTGGCCTTAAAACAAAAAGAGTACAAGACATTCGTACAAACCTCTATGGATTATGCGCCTAAGCTACCTGAGCAAGTGGCTGGAATAAGCTATATGTATGATGCCCTTCATTTCTATATCTTTGGGAAATCAGCTGATGATTGGGGAAGAGAATATATAACCCTAATAAAAAGTGATAAGGGCGTTATAGAGGATATGATTATGCCTTTATATCTGGAGAAGAACACAAGTATTTTTTTGCGAATGGAGACTGACATGAATGAAAGTGGAATCTGTTTCTCGTATTCCTATAATGAAAGAGATTGGGAGCTATTACCTGTAACTGCCAGCACAGATATTTTATGCGATGAATATTGTTTAGGGTTTACTGGTGCACACTTTGGACTATACTGTCATGACATGACAGGCGGGAAGCTCTATGCAGATTTTGATTATTTTATTTGTGAGTAGATAAGCCATTTAGTATAGAGGAAACATTTGTGGATACTTTGGGTTTATCTCTGTGAAAAAGCAGATAGAAGCCCTAAGTAACTCCACAAATTTAACACTTTATTTATTTTACCTATACCACTACTTCTGCTTTTTTATCTCTCTTTAGGTTGCGGATGGAATGTTTTTTACGGTATTTTAAAGGAGTAGTTTCTGTATATTTTTTAAAAACTTTTTCAAAATAGGTAATACTCTCATATCCTAGTAACTCAGAGATTTCAGTTATATTATATTCACTGTTGATTAGCAACTCTTGGGCCTTTTGGATTCTGTGTATATTTATATATTCATTTACTGTAAAGCCTGTAACTTCTTTAAAAATGCGGCTTAAATAACATTTGCTGACAAAAAAACGTTTCGCCAGTGCATCCAGAGAGGAGCAGTCATTGCTATGATTAATAATATAATTAGCAACTTCGTGTACCTTAATATGCTTTGAAGTTGTAGCAGTGGAACCCTTTACTAGTAATCCATTCTCTTGTTTATTACGTAGCGCAAGTAATAACAGCTCCGCCAATTTTTGCTGTACCATAAATTCATAACCCATGGCTTTGTTTTGTATTTCTTTTACAATACCAAAAAGTAAACATTCAACTTTTTTTTGATCTTTTTCCTCCAATTCAATAACACCATAATAATTAGAAAAAAATTGGGATAAAGACAGGGTGTTTGTTAATAAAAAGAAGGAGGCAAAGGGTTCCTCTTTTAACTCAATAAGGATTCTGTCATGAAAGGATTTCCCTACAAAGCCTGTTTTGTGTATTTGATTATGATTGACAAATACAAGAGAACCTTTTTTTACATAATAGGTTTCTTTTTCAATAAAATAATATCGTTCACCTTCTAAAAGATAGTAAATTTCGTACTCATTATGAAAATGTTTTGTAGGCATGGTATATTCATAGTCACGAACTACACGGTCTATTACAAGTCCTGCAGCCATTTCTTCAAATGCTATGCGCTTCATAGAAACCTCCTAAGTTTGAGATATTTGTTAATCGTTGTTCGTATATGATTTTGTCAGAGCATATTTTATAAGATATGTATCCAAAAGTTCGATTTTTCGCCAAAAAAGAAAATATATAATAAGATTATTATACTATATT
>DALYNO010000147.1:0-8444 GCA_031975295.1 Anaerocolumna sp.
ATCTTTTACAGATAGACTCTCATTCCTGTAATTTTTACTGATAAATTCCTTGATTGTATAAATGGTTGGATTCTCTTCCTTAGAGTCACCCACAGAAGAGAAGAGTAACTTAATTTTCTCCATAAGTAACTGATGGAGTTCATATAGATTCTTATCTTTTGAAATATATTCAAGAACTGTTACACTGTCATTTTCGTAAAAATCAGGAATGTGAAGCTTTGAAGCAGTTTGAATCAAAGATGCGAATAATTTGTAGTACATATCTTTAACATATACATGGAGTATATGTTGATTGTTTTTGTACTGTTGATATATATCATTGACAATATCTAATGTTAAGGCTTCATTTTGATTTTTAAGTGCTTCAAGATACCCTGCATAGAGTGATTGATCTAAGGCCTTTGGAACCTGTTCAGTCTCTTGCCAAATAATACTGTTATATTCATAAAAGAATGAACTTTGCAGCAATGCTACCGCAGTATTATAAGATTCATATACATTTTTTAAACCTCGTACTGTTTTACCTACTGCAATATAATAGGGTGATCCCTTACTAAGATATTGAGACAGATGGTCACAAAGGAAATGGATTACACTATCTATGGATTTGTTGGTAAAAAAATGAACGATTATGTATTCGTCATTTTTAATGGCTGGAATATGATTTACTTTAAATTTGTCTGATAATAGTTTGAAATTTAAATATAAGTCATTAATATCTTGTTCAGATAGAGTTGATAGTAAAGACTTAAGGGTTATGATTATCGTAACGAATTCTGTACTGGATTTTATGTTATAACCTAAATCCTCTAATTGGGTGGTATATTCTGTTAAATTGTCTTTTATGGTAGGGTATATGATTTTTAAACCTAATTTACCCTTAAAGTATTTGCTGTGAGAATCTGCTCTAATCAGATTATTATAAGTAATAGCCTGTTCTTCCAGAGCATTTTGTATGGATGCCTCAATTTCAGCATCATCAATAGGTTTTTCAACATAACTTACTACTTTAAGCTTAATTGCTTCTTTTAGATATTCTTTATCTGAATAACCGCTCATGAAAATAATACTGGAAGTAGGTAGAATTTTTTGCAATTCTTTAGCCATTTCTATGCCATTCATACGCGGCATCCTTACATCACTTAATATAATATCAGGTTTATGAAGCCTTCCCATAGCTAACCCTTTATATCCGTCATCAGCCTCATAAATTTCATCAATGCCAAGTTTGTCCCAATTGATGTTAGAAATAATGCCTTCCCTAGTTAAAATCTCGTCATCTACGATCAATATTTTCATGTAAACCCAGCCTTTCTATTTGTAACCTGGTAAATCTATAAATAAATTGTAGCAGAACAAAGGTCATATTGCAATGAATTAACATATTTATTTGTCTTTTTATGTGGATTTTGTATAGAGAAAGTACCAAAAACAGGTATATTAGATACCAATGTGTTTATAAAACCATCACAAACAAAAGAAAAACAGTAAAATAATACCCGAATCAAATAATATTACCATAGGATATCAAAGGTCAGGATGATATGATAACACTATAAAGTTAAGCAATATTATAGAGGTTGAAGGTAGCTTTCATTATAAGCCAAGTATATACATATTTAACTACTATTATGATGGAGGCTGTAACTAATATTTGACTGCTATAGATGGAAGGAGAAATGGACATGTCTGATTATGTTCTTGAACTAAAAGGAATAACGAAAATATTTCCGGGTATTAAAGCACTGGATGATGTACACTTTCAGTTGAAAAAAGGTGAAATCCATGCACTCATGGGAGAGAACGGAGCGGGTAAATCTACATTTATTAAAGTAATAACTGGGGTACATAAAGCAGAAAAGGGCAGCATGTTTTTAGACGGAAAAGAGGTAAACTTTAAGAATCCTAAAGAAGCTCAGGCAGCAGGAATCGCTGCAATTTATCAGCATGTAACTGCATATCCTCATCTGACAGTAACAGAAAATATTTTTATGGGCCATGAAAAAATACAAAAAGGTACTGGAAAAATTCTATGGAAACAAATGCACAAGGAAGCAAATGAGCTTTTAAAAGAATTATGTGCTGATTTTGTAGCTACGGACGAAATGGGTAGCTTAAGCGTTGCCCAGCAACAAATGGTTGAAATTGCAAAAGCACTATCAATGAAGGCCAGAATTATTATTATGGATGAACCTACTGCGGCTTTAACCAAAAGAGAAAGTGAAGAGTTGTATAAAATTGCTGAAAAACTTAGGGATGAAGGTGCTTCCATCATTTTTATCTCCCATAGGTTCGAAGATATGTATAGATTGGCTACTAGAGTAACCGTATTTAGAGATTCTAAGTATATCGGTTCTTATAATGTAAATGAAATCAGTAATGAAGATTTGATTGTAGCAATGGTTGGTAGAGAAATTACACAATTATTTCCCAAACCAGATATTAAAATTGGAGAAACGGTGCTTGAAGTTAAGAATATTAGCAGAACTGGTTTCTTTAAAGAAGTATCCTTTCAGGTTAGAAAAGGAGAAATACTTGGTCTCACAGGTCTGGTAGGTGCAGGACGTACAGAAGTATGTGAATCTATTTTTGGTGTAGAACCCATTGATGAAGGAAATATTTATCTAAACGGTAAAGAAATACATACAAAAGATCCATTAGATGCCATGAAACTTGGGATAGGTTATCTGCCTGAAGACAGACAAAAGCAAGGATTGATTCTAGACTGGGGCATTGGACAAAATATTACCCTGCCTATTATAAATACATTAACCAACAAGGGTATTCTCAATCAAAAGAAAGAAAGAGAATTAGGTAAAACCCTTGCAGAAAAAGTTGATACAAAAGCAGTTACCATATTTGATAAAGCAAGTTCTCTATCAGGCGGAAATCAACAAAAAGTTGTTGTAGCAAAGCTTTTAGCATCTGATTTAAAAGTACTCATATTAGATGAACCGACAAAAGGTGTTGACGTTGGTGCAAAGGCAGCTATTTACGAAATTATGGGAGAATTAGCAGCACAAGGGTATGCAATTATTATGGTTTCCTCTGAAATGCCTGAAATTCTTGGTATGTCTGATCGTATTGTTGTTATGTGCGAAGGCAGAGTAACGGGTGAATTTGCAAGAGGCGAGGCTACCCAGGAGAGTATCCTTGAAAAGGGCATGGCGAAAGCCTGTCATTGTTAATCAGGAAAGGTGACTATAGATGGAAAAAAAATTGAATCTTAAAAAATTGACTAGTACAAGAGAAATGAGTTTGGTTATTATCTTAATTGTTCTTTGTGCCTTTATACAAATGAGAAACCATTCCTTTTTATCTATAACTAATATAAACGATATGATAACCAATGCAACCATGATGAGTATACTTGCAATCGGTATGATGTGTGTACTTTTAATTGGTGGAATTGATATTTCCATTGGTTCCACAATTGCATTTTCTGGAATGTCAGTGGCACTCTTACTTAGAACTTATCCAGGAATACCTACATTTATTTCTTTTATACTAGGGATTATGGTAGGAACCTGCTGCGGATTACTAATTGGTGTAATTATTGCAAAAGGACGTGTCATTCCAATTATTGCAACCATGGGTCTTATGAATGCTTTTAGAGGCGCAACATATCTGATCGCTAATAACCAATGGGTTGCTGCATACCAACTTCCAAATGGACTTAAGTCCTTTGCAACTGGTAAGTTACTTGGTGTAAATAATATGATTATATTAGCTATTATTATATACATAATATTTGCTTATTTTATTAAATACACCAGAACAGGAAGAATGATTTATGCAGTAGGTAGCAATGTTGAAGCTGCAAAAGTAAGTGGTATTAATATAGATAAAATTAACATTTTAGTATATTCCCTAATGGGTGCATTATCAGGTCTTGTTGGTGTTATGTGGATTTCTAAATATGCCTCTGCCCAAGGTGATGCAGCTACTGGATTTGAAATTGATATTATTGCTGCCTGTGTTATTGGCGGTGTAAGCTTAAATGGTGGTAAAGGTACGGTATTTGGGGTATTACTTGGTACAATTACCCTAGGTATTTTAAACAATGCCCTTCCATTAATTAATATTTCTCCTTTCTGGCAGGATGCAATTAAAGGTTTGGTTATTATCGTTGCAATCATTATTAATACATTATCACAAAGATCTATTGATAAGAAAAATCTAAAAAGGAGGGAACTTTAATTATGGGCAAATCTAACAGAGTAATCATCGCGGAGCAAAAGTTTTCTTTAAAGAAATTTTTCTTACAATGGGAATGGTTTTTAGTTGTTCTATTTATTGGAATTAACATTATGAATACAAATTTATCCCCTTACTATATGAATTCAGACGGACTTTTAAATGCCACATCATCTTTTCTTGAGAAAGCCTTTCTAGCACTGCCTATGGTGTTTATATTAGTGCTTGGAGAAATTGATATATCAGTAGGTGCAACAGTCGCCTTATCTTCCGTAATCATGGGTGTAACCTACAATAACCTTGGGTTACCTATGGGAGCTGCAGTTGTCGTATGTTTGTTAACAGGGACATTATGTGGTTTTATCAATGGATTTATATTAACAAAATTTAAAGAATTGGCACCAATGATTGTAACCCTTGGAACACAGATACTTTACAGAGGAATTGCAACCATGATCTTAAAGGATCAAGCTTCTGGTAATTTTCCTTCCTGGTTTAGTGAAATCTACTGGGGCTCAATCGGCAGCATTCCTTACATGCTTATTATATTTGTTGTTTTAGCAGTGATATTTGGTGTTGTGCTTCACAAAACAACATTTGGCAGAAGAGTATATGCAATAGGTTTTAACCGCGTAGCCAGCAGATATTCTGGTATTCAGGTTGATAAAATCAGACTGATTATTTACACAGTAACCGGTACCATGGCAGCAGTCACAGCAATCTTTTTAACTTCCAGAATGGGAAGCACAAGACCCAATATTGCAATGGCATACGAATTAGATGCAATTGCTATGGTTGTACTTGGCGGTGTATCTACAAGTGGTGGAAAAGGAAGATTTATTGGAGCAGTTTTATCCATATTTATCATTGGTTTCTTAAGATATGGTTTAGGACTCATAAATGTTAGTTCTCAGGTTATGCTAATAATCATCGGTACTTTATTAATTGGTGCAGTAATGATACCAAAATTAAATATAGGTAGATTTTTTAAAAAGAAAATAGCAAATGAAGCGTAAAGATGGTATCCTTTATTGGTTACACTTTAACACAAATGAAATATTATTTCTAAGTTACATTCTTGTTTCATCATTAAAATGTTACATATAGCAAAAGCTATTCATGTATAAAAAACTATTGGAGGTTTCGGTATGAAAAAAATGAAAAAAGTATTATCTATGGCTTTGGTACTTACACTTGCAGCATCTATGTTTGCGGCATGTGGCAAAAAAGACGGAGCTACATCAACAGGTGATGCTGGGGCAGAAGGTGTTGCAGGTAAAAACTTTGCAATCTTAGTTAAGAGTGCAGGTAATCCTTACAATGAAAAAGAAAGTGCTGGATTTAAAGAAGTAATTGAAGCAGCAGGCGCTAAAGCAATCATCAAAGCTCCTGAATCAGCAACTGCTGAAGCACAAATTACAATGATTAACGAATTAATTTCTCAAAAAGTAAGTGCAATTGCGATTGCAGGAAATGATTTTGACGCTTTGGAACCAGCTCTTAAAAAAGCTATGAAAGAAGGAATCAAAGTATTATCTTTAGATGCAGCTGTTAACTCAAACAGCCGTATGGTACACATTAATCAAGCTGATAGTGAAAAAATTGGCCGTACATTAATTCAAGCTACAAAAGAAATGGCTGGTGGTGCAGGACAAATCGCTATTCTTAGTGCTACAAGTCAAGCAGCTAACCAAAACACTTGGATTGAATGGATGAAGAAAGAATTAGAAGAAGGAGATTACTCCGGAATCGAATTAGTTAAAATTGCCTATGGTGATGATGAATTCCAAAAATCTGTTGATGAAACAGAAGCATTACTGAAAAACTATCCTGACTTAAAAGTTATTATTGCGCCTACAACAGTTGGTATTATGGCTGCAGCAAAAGTAGTAACTGACAAAGGTTTAATTGGTAAAGTATCTGTAACTGGTCTTGGTCTTCCAAGTGAAATGGCAGAATATATCACCAATGGTTCCTGCCCTTGGATGTACTTATGGAATCCTATTGATGTAGGTGGCTTAGGTGCATATGCTTCTATGGCTTTGGTAGAAGGTAAAATCACTGGTGTTGCAGGTGATAAATTTGAAGCTGGTGCTTTAGGTTCTTATGAAGTTATCACTGCTGGAGATGGCGGTACTGAAGTTCTTCTTGGAGCTCCATTTAAATTTGATTCAGAAAACATTGATGAATGGAAATCTGTGTACTAAGATTTGATGATAGAATAAATGATTAGTCTTTGAAAAATACCGTATAGTTACTAGGAGCGTCATAGCCTCAGTGTCAAAGCCCAGTCTGGGCAACCCAATTAGGCTTTGACATGCACAGTAACTGTACGGTATTTTAGTTGAATATAATTTTAAGACAGTTTCAGATACCAAAGCTAAGTCTATGGTATGAAACATATGACTTTTGAACCTTGGTATCCTATAGGTAATAAATAATGAAGGAGAGAATCAGTGATGGAAATGAGTAAAAAATTTGCATGGACATGGAAAGTGAAAGAAGCGTATTTAGCGGAATATGTGAAAATGCATTTAGATCCTTGGGAAGAAATTATGGAAGAACATAGACTGGCAGGTTATCGTAATTATTCTATTTTTCAAAACGGTAATCAGTTTTTCTATTGTTTTGAATGTGATGATATAAATAAAGCCAATGCTTATATTGCCAAGAGTGAAGCTTGCAACAGATGGAATGCTATAACTTCAAAAATGGTGGAGGGTTCTTTTGATTTTAATGAGGAGGAACCGATTCAATTTATGAGGGAAGTATTCTATCTAGAGTAAATGAAGGATTCTATGCTTTGGGAGGGTAGGAAATTTGCCTGAAGCAACTCTGACTCCACAGATATAATCGTGGAATAAATGCCAGCACGCATTCTAATAAATGGAGGCATATTATGGGGTTTATAAAAAAAGTTAAGAAATCAAAACATACAATTGCGTATAAATTAAAAAGCTCCTTTCTCTTAATTGGAGTAGTTGGAGCTTTTACTTTAATCTTAGCATTCATTTTGCTGATTGATATATCTAGAGGGGTTCAATCCTTCCGAGATACTGCATATGCTGCATCAGATTATTCCTGGAAAGCCAAGCAATCACTTCTTATGATAGAAACCAATCTTTTGAAATTAACAGCTGATGAAGATACTGAGAATTATGATGGGTATTTAAGTGTAGCGAATACCGCTTCCAATGATTTAGTACGTACAGTTGTAGTTCTTGGCAATCTAAAAATTGCCACGAAAGAGCAGATAGATAAAATAAAAGATCTTACCATGGAAATGGCAGGAGTAAAAACTAGTATTGTTCGTAAATTATCTTTGGAAACACCAATAGGAAGAGAGCAGATTAATAATCTGCTCATGAAGGATTACATGAAATTAGCAAATGAGACTGAAATCATATTGGATGAGATAGCCGTTAAAGCTGATCAGTCTGCAAATCAATTTGTATCTATATCAAAAATCAAATCCATGGGTAGTATTATAGTACTTTTTATTTTTCTGATAGTTACGATAGTAGTTTTAATTAGAACATCAAAGGTACTAATTAAGCAAATAAGTACACCTATACATAAGATCAAAGACGCACTTAGGCATATTTGTGAAGGTGATTTAGAGTTTACTTTTGATTATAAAAATGACGACGAATTCGGTGTATTAGCTGATTCTATCAGAGAAATGCTAACAGAATTTAAAAAATATATTACGCATATTACCTGTGTACTTGAAAAGATTTCAGAAAAAGATATGAGAGAAGGCATAAATGTTGCCTATAAAGGTAGTTTTAAACCATTAAAAAATTCAGTGAATGTTATTGTGGACTTTTTAAATGTTATATTAAAAAACATGAAAGAGTTAGCAGATAAAGTAGCTTATGAGGCAACCGGTATGGGTACTTCATCCACGAATTTAGCTTTGGCTGCTGCTGAACAATCCAGTGCAATTGAAGAAATGGCTGCAACAACCCATGAAATAACCCAGGCTGTTTATTTAAATAAAGAAGCATCTGGCAATGTCATGTTATTCTTTGATGAGTCAGTAAAGGAGATTAAAAAAGGAAACGGATATATGGAAGAATTGTTACTCGTTATGGAGCAAATTACAAAACAATCTAAGGAAGTCCGTGGTATTGTAAATATCATTGATGAAATATCTTCCCAGACAGATCTGTTATCCTTAAATGCCTCCATTGAAGCTGCCGGAGCTGGTGAACATGGAATAGGCTTTGCAGTAGTGGCAGGTG
>DALYNO010000148.1:0-8443 GCA_031975295.1 Anaerocolumna sp.
ATTTAATTCTACCAGTTAATTTTAATTCATCCGTACAATAAAATTATAAATTAATAAAATTAGGTAAAAGGTATTAGTAAACTTGATATCTTAGGAAATATAATATATAATGGCTAGTTGTCACCTATTTACAATAAAAGTGCAACCCAGGAAGGAAATATATGGAAATTATTAAATTGAGAGAAGATTATATTAAGCTAGGTCAAGCACTAAAAGCTGCTGGTTTAGTAGATTCTGGAGTTGATGCAAAATTTGTAATTCAGGATGGACTTGTTAAAGTAAATGGACAGGTGGAAATCCAAAGAGGTAAAAAATTAGTTGACGGTGATATAGTAACTTATAAAAACGAGCAAATCCGTATAGAAAAATAATGGAAACGCGGTGTATTCATGTATATAAAAACCTTGGAATTACAAGATTATAGAAACTATAATAGACTCCATATGAATTTTTATAATGGTGTTAATATACTTTATGGAGATAACGCCCAAGGTAAAACGAATATACTGGAATCCTTGTATATTTGCGGAACAACCAAATCTCATAAAGGCAGCAAAGATAAAGAAATTATTAAACTTGATAAAGATGAATCTCATATTAAGATTTTACTTGAAAAAGATAAAATTACACATAAAATTGATATGCACCTAAAAAAAAATAAACCGAAAGGTGTTGCAATTGATGGACTTCCCATAAAGAAATCCAGTGAATTATTTGGGATTATTAATTTCGTATTTTTTTCTCCTGAAGATCTAAGTATTATTAAAAATGGGCCTTCAGAGAGAAGAAGATTTATTGATTTAGAGTTATGTCAGTTGGATAAAGTTTATTTGTATCATTTATCCTGCTATAATAAAATATTAATACAGAGAAACAATTTATTAAAGCAAATTAGTTTCAACAGGAAATTATTGGATACACTTAGCGTATGGGATTTACAGTTAGTAGATCATGGTATCAAGATAATGGAAAGACGGAAACTTTTTATAGATCAGCTTAAAATTATTGTCAGTGAAATACATAAACAGTTATCCGGAAATAAAGAAAATTTAATATTAACTTACGAATCCAATGTGACAGTAGATAACTTTGCTGAAAAATTAGAGAGTGCATTGGAGCGTGATATTAATTTAAAAATGACAAATTATGGTCCTCATAGAGATGACTTTAGTATATTTAATGGCAAGGAAGATATTAGAAAATTTGGCTCACAAGGTCAACAAAGAACAGCAGCACTTTCTTTAAAGTTGGCAGAGATAGAGATTGTTAAACAGATAACAAAGGATAACCCAATTCTTTTGTTAGATGACGTGTTATCTGAGTTAGATCGAAAGAGACAAAACTATTTATTAAACAGTATTACTGAATTACAAACAATTATTACTTGTACAGGCCTTGAAGAATTAATTGCTAACAGGATGAAATGCGATAGAATCTTCAAAGTAGTGGAAGGAACTGTTACAGAGGAGAATACGTTTACAGAGGATGTAATCCATAGAAAAACAGGAGGCAATTTATGAGTACAGAATACGGTGCAGATCAAATCCAAATATTAGAGGGGTTAGAAGCTGTAAGGAAAAGGCCAGGTATGTATATTGGCAGTACCTCAGCGAAAGGCCTACATCATTTAGTCTACGAGATTGTTGATAATGCCGTTGACGAAGCTTTGGCAGGGGTTTGTGACAAAATTGATGTAACCATAAATCAAGATAATTCTATTACCGTTGTTGATAATGGTAGAGGGATACCTGTCGGGATTAACCAGAAAAAAGGTATTCCAGCAGTAGAAGTGGTATTTACTATTCTTCATGCCGGTGGAAAGTTTGGCGGTGGGGGATATAAAGTATCTGGTGGACTTCATGGTGTTGGAGCGTCAGTTGTTAATGCATTGTCTGAATGGTTAGAGGTAATAATCTATCAAGATGGAAAAATTCATAAACAAAGATATGAAAGGGGTAAAGTGGTATACCCCTTACAGGTTGTGGGCGAAACTGACAGAACAGGTACTACAGTAACTTTTTCACCGGATAAAGAAATATTTGAAGAAACCGTTTATGACTATGAAGTTCTTAAACAAAGACTTAGAGAAATGGCCTTTTTGACCAAAAATCTTAAGATAGCTTTAGGGGATAACAGGACTGATCCTCAAATTTATAAAGAATTTCATTATGCAGGTGGTATAAAAGAATATGTTGAATATTTAAATAGACATAAAGATCCTTTATACGCAGATATTCTATACTGTGAAGGCAATAAAGAAGATGTATATGTTGAAGTTGCAATGCAGCATAACAGTTCTTACACAGAAGGATGCTATAGTTTTGTAAATAATATTACGAATCCGGAGGGTGGAACACATCTAACTGGGTTTAAAAATGCATTAACAAAAACTTTTAATGATTATGCAAGAAACCAAAAGTTTTTAAAAGATAACGAGGGTAGTCTTTCCGGTGAGGATATAAGGGAAGGTTTAACAGCTATTATTAGTATAAAGATTCCAGAGCCACAGTTGGCAGGACAAACAAAGCAAAAACTGGGAAATAGTGAAGCAAGAGGAGCAGTTGACAGTATTGTAAGTGAACAGCTAACTTACTTTTTAGAACAAAACCCTAGTGTTGCAAAAATAATTTTAGAAAAGGCAATACTTGCACAGCGAGCTAGAGATGCAGCTAGAAAAGCAAGGGATTTAACCAGAAGGAAAACTGCTCTAGAAGGCATGAGTTTACCTGGAAAATTAGCTGACTGTTCTGATAAAGATCCTAAAAATTGTGAAATTTATATAGTTGAGGGTGATTCTGCGGGAGGAAGTGCAAAAACAGCAAGATCAAGAGCAACCCAAGCCATACTTCCACTTAGGGGTAAAATTCTAAACGTAGAAAAATCTAGATTAGATAAAATTTTAGTTAACAATGAAATCAAAGCAATGATAACAGCCTTTGGTACAGGCATATCTGATGATTTTGATATTTCCAGGTTACGTTATCATAAAATTATAATTATGACAGATGCGGATGTGGATGGGGCTCATATCAGTACCCTTTTACTTACATTCTTTTACCGTTTTATGCCTGAACTCATTAAACAAGGGCATGTTTATATGGCACAACCACCACTTTTCAAAGTCGAAAAAGGTAAGCTGGTGAAATATGTTTACAGTGAAGAAGAATTAAATCAGGTTCTTACAGAGATTGGAAGAGACGGTAATAATAAGATTCAACGATACAAAGGTCTTGGAGAAATGGATGCAGAACAATTATGGGATACAACTATGGACCCGGAGAAAAGAGTTCTTCTTAGAGTTACAATTGATGAAGAGGAGTCTTCAGAAATTGACGTAACTTTTACAACACTCATGGGAGATAAAGTAGAACCTAGAAGAGAATTTATCGAAGCTAACGCAAAATACGTTAAATACCTTGATATATAGTATTAACATAACTAAATAATAAAATTTTGGTGATATGATATATTTTTGGATGTTAAATATATGCTTATAAAATATAGTTTTATAAAATGATTATCTTATTAGCATTAGTGTGAAGTAATACTAATTAAGTACCCAGAAAACAGTAAGACAAGAATTTAAGTTTTAAGGGTCCTCAAATTATAGATGGAGGAATTAAAATGGATGAGAATATCTTTGACAAAGTTCATGAGGTTGACTTAAAAAAGACCATGGAAAATTCATATATTGAGTATGCCATGTCAGTAATAGCTGCCCGTGCACTGCCGGATGTAAGGGATGGCCTAAAACCGGTACAAAGAAGAATACTTTATGCAATGATAGAACTAAATAATGGTCCGGACAAGCCCCACCGTAAGTGTGCACGTATTGTCGGAGATACCATGGGTAAATATCATCCACATGGTGATAGTTCTATTTATGAGGCTCTGGTAAAATTGGCTCAGGATTTCTCAACCAGATATCCACTAATTGACGGTCATGGTAATTTTGGTTCTGTAGATGGTGATGGTGCTGCGGCTATGCGTTATACAGAAGCCAGACTTAGTAAAATTTCCATGGAAATGATTTCAGATATTAACAAAGATACAGTAAATTTTACACCAAACTTTGATGAAACTGAAAAGGAACCTGCGATTCTTCCTGCGCGTTACCCTAATTTACTAGTTAATGGTACGTCTGGTATCGCTGTTGGTATGGCAACCAATATACCTCCTCATAATCTAAAAGAAACAATAAATGCAGTTCTTAAAATGATTGACAATACCATTTTAGAAGACAGGGATACTTCCATTGAGGAATTACTGGAAATAGTTAAAGGTCCTGATTTTCCTACTGGTGCAACTATTCTTGGAACAAGAGGAATTGATGAAGCATATAGAACTGGTAGAGGTAAAATAAGAGTTAGAGCTGTATCTGATATTGAGCCTATGGCCAATGGAAAAAATAGAATTGTTGTTACAGAATTACCTTACATGGTTAATAAAGCAAGGTTAATTGAGAAAATTGCAGAACTGGTAAAAGATAAAAAGGTTGATGGTATTACAGAGTTAAGAGATGAGTCAGATCGTACTGGTATGAGAATATGTATTGAGTTACGTCGTGATGTAAACGCCAATATATTATTAAATCAACTGTATAAACATACACAACTGCAGGATACTTTTGGCGTTAATATGCTGGCTTTGGTTAATAATGAACCAAGAGTTTTAAATCTGCACGAAATGCTGAAATATTATTTAGAGCATCAGAAGGAAGTTGTAACTAGAAGGACTCAATATGATTTAAATAAAGCAGAAGAAAGAGCACATATTTTACAAGGTTTATTAATCGCCCTTGACAACATTGATGAAGTCATTAATATTATACGTTCCTCTAAGAATGTTACTTTAGCAAAAAGTAGCTTAATTGAAAGATTCTCTTTATCCGATGTACAAGCTCAAGCCATTGTTGATATGAGACTCCGTGCCTTAACAGGTTTAGAAAGAGAACGTTTAGAAAATGAATATGCTGAGCTTATGGCAAGAATTGAAGAATATAAAGCAATACTTGCTGATATCAAAAAGTTACTAACTGTAATCAAAGAAGAAATCACGATAATACGTGATAAATTTGGTGATGACAGAAGAACATCCATAGGTTATGATGAGTACGATTTATCAACTGAAGATCTTATACCAAACGAAAATACAGTACTTGCTATGACTAGATTAGGTTATATAAAGAGAATGACGATGGATAATTTCAAAAGTCAGCATCGAGGTGGTAAAGGTATAAAGGGAATGCAGACCATAGATGAAGACTTTATTGAAGAATTATTAATGACAACTACCCATCATTACATTATGTTCTTTACGAATAAAGGACGTGTATATAGACTTAAAGCCTATGAAATTCCTGAATCAGGTAGAACTGCCAGAGGAACAGCTATAATTAATCTTCTTCAGTTGCTACCAGAAGAGAGAATTACAGCTATTATTCCTTTAAAGGAATATCAAAAAGGTAAATATCTATTTATGGCAACCCAAAAGGGTATCGTTAAGAAAACCCCAATTTTGGAATATGAAAATATTCGAAAATCTGGATTACAAGCCATAAATTTACGTGAAGATGATGAACTTATTGAAGTAAAAGCTACGAATAATCAAAAAGATATTATTTTAGTAACAAAAAATGGACAATGTATTAGATTTAATGAAAAAGACGTGAGAAAAACAGGTCGAACTTCCATGGGTGTAATAGGAATGAACTTAGACGATAATGATGAAATTATTGGCATGCAGTTAAGTACCCAAGGTAAGTATCTGTTATTCGTATCTGAAAAAGGTATGGGTAAACGAACAGATATGGAAGAATTTACAGTACAACGAAGAGGCGGAAAAGGTGTAAAATGTTATAAAATCACCGATAAAACCGGCTATGTGGTTGGTGTAAAAGCTGTTAATGAAGAAAATGAAATAATGATTATTACGACTGAAGGTATAGTTATCAGATTAATGGTAAATGGTATCTCTAATCTAGGACGAATTACTTCTGGTGTAAAATTAATAAATATGGATGTGGAAAATGATATATCTGTAGCAAGTATTGCAAAAGTAAAAGATAAAAATGCTGATGAAGAAGTTATTAAGCAGTTAGAAAAAGAACTTGAAGAAGCTGATATTGAGAGTGGTTCTGAAATTGAAGAATTAGAAGATGAACTAAATGATATTGATGATCTTTTAGAAGAAAACCCTGAAGATAATCTTTTAGACTAATAAGTAACTTAATAAGCCTAAACTTAAAATTAATATTCTGATTGTTCAGATATCTTTTAAGTATGGGCTTATTTTAAAATATATTTTTACGTAGAACAGGTAATACATTAATAAAAAAATAGGGGAAAATGCCATAACTAATTTTTATGTGAAGAACTATGGCAGCGTATCAGAATCATTATGAGAGTTTTAAATACAGAGATAATTACAAGTAATATAAAGGATATGTGCATAAAAGCAAATTTAAGTCTTTCTCCTGATATGAATAAATCCATAAGAGAAGCCGTTAAGACTGAAGATTCTGTATTAGGCAGACAAATTCTAGAGCAATTAGAAGAAAATTTAGATATTGCAATTATGGAGAATATACCAATTTGCCAGGATACAGGAATGGCTATTGTTTTTATTAAAATTGGGCAGGAAGTACATTTTCAAGGTGATTTAATTGAAAATGCAATAAATGAAGGTATTAGACAAGGTTATAAAGAAGGATATTTAAGAAAGTCTGTAGTAGGTGACCCTATTATTCGAAATAACACCAATGACAATACACCGGGAATTATACATTATGAGTTTGTTTCTGGCGATAAGGTCGAGATAACAGTGGCACCAAAAGGTTTCGGAAGTGAAAATATGAGCAGGGTCTATATGTTAAAACCCTCAGACGGAAAAGAAGGAATAAAGAAGGTTGTAATAGACACAGTAAAACTAGCTGGTCCTAATGCTTGTCCACCAATTGTGGTAGGTATAGGAATAGGAGGAAGTTTTGAAAAGTCCGCTTTATTAGCAAAAAAGGCATTATTGCGTGATATGAATGAATATTCTAAGGAAAAACATATTAAAGAGTTAGAAGAAGAATTATTATTAGAGATAAATAATTTAGGTATTGGACCTGGCGGATTAGGGGGAAAAAATACAGCACTTGGCGTTAAGATTGAAACCTACCCTACTCATATTGCTGGATTGCCAGTTGCAATTAATATATGTTGTCATGTGAATAGACATGTATCCAGAATTATTTAGAATACCAAGAGTATTATCAACAAAAGTATCAGAAATCAAGTGAAATTGTGGACAAAAACAGTGTTCAGGAGGAAAAGAGTGGATAAATATATAAATACTCCATTGACAGAAGAAATAACAAATGAATTAAATGCGGGCGATTATGTCTATTTAACTGGTATTATATATACAGCTAGGGATGCTGCACATAAAAGATTATATGAAACTATATTAAGAGGAGAGTCGATTCCTCTAAATCTGAAAGATAATACTATATATTATCTAGGTCCAACACCAAACAGAGATAATCAAATTATTGGCTCAGCCGGACCAACTACTAGTAGCAGGATGGATAAGTACACACCTCTCCTTATGGATTTGGGATTAAAAGGTATGATAGGAAAAGGTAAGAGAAGTATAGAGGTTATAGATTCTATAAAAAAAAATAATGGAGTATATTTTGCTGCAGTTGGTGGTGCAGGAGCATTGTTATCTAAAAAAATCATATCTTCCAAAGTAATTGCTTATGAAGATTTAGGGACTGAGGCTATTAGAGAATTGTATGTAGAACAATTTCCTGTTATTGTTGTTGTTGATAGCAAGGGCAATAACTTATATGAAACTGCAGTGAAAGAATACCTAACCCGTAATAATAGAAATTTGCAATAAATACAGTTAAAAGTATGAATAAAACAAAACGAATTGTGTAGACTAATTACGTATTTTACTCCTATTTAAACCATATGGATTAATTATGCAAAAAAGTTTACAAATTGTTTCAGAAAATTGTTGACAAATGAAATCGCTTTTGATATACTAACAAATGCACCTGACGAGAAAAAGTTAGTGCATGAACTTAATAAGTAATATCAGTCAGTTCAGACTAAGGAGAAATACTCAAGAGGCTGAAGAGGCGCCCCTGCTAAGGGTGTAGGTCGTTTACGCGGCGCGAGGGTTCAAATCCCTCTTTCTCCGTTCATTTTTTCTAATTTATAATTAAGAAAAAACGAAATGCAAAACACTTTAAAATAAATAAAAAAAAGTGTTGACAAGAAAGAAATGATGTGATAGAATACTTCTTGCTGATGCGGTGGTAATTAACTGGAAAGCAAAAGCGAAGAGTTCAAAAA
Source organism: Anaerocolumna sp. (assembly GCA_031975295.1). Taxonomy (GTDB): domain Bacteria; phylum Bacillota; class Clostridia; order Lachnospirales; family Lachnospiraceae; genus Anaerocolumna. The sequence continues at coordinate 8,352 of DALYNO010000148.1, forward strand.
GATGGACAAACAATAGAACCTTGATAACTGAACAGTGAAACAACCCTGAAAATTCTAATAAAATTTTCAATTCGATGTTAAGATAAACTTAG
>DALYNO010000149.1:0-8422 GCA_031975295.1 Anaerocolumna sp.
ATTTGCAAGGTTTCATTTTCCATTCAAAAAGCCACTATTTATGGTATTAATTGCAACGCTGATGCTTCCCAATGCAGTAATTATCATTCCTAGATATACGTTATTCAATCAGCTTGGATGGTTAAATTCCTATTTGCCTTTTTATATGTTGGCATTATTTGCCTGTTATCCTTTCTTTATATATCAGTTGATTCAGTTCTTTAGAGGGATGCCTAGGGATTTGGATGAGTCTGCCTATATTGATGGCTGTGGTACCTTTAGAGTATTTTGGAATATTCTGCTTCCACTTATGAAGCCCGCTTTATTTTCTGCTGGGTTATTCCAATTTATGTGGACTTGGAATGATTTTATGAATCCGTTGATTTTTATTAATTCAGTAAATAAATATCCTTTGTCTTTGGCACTTAGAATGTCTCTTGATATTGGTGTGAATGTTGCCTGGAATCAGGTGCTGGCTATGGCTTTGATTTCGGTTATACCATTGATAATTTTGTTCTTTATGGCCCAGAAGTATTTTGTAGAGGGAATCGCTACTACTGGTTTAAAAGGGTAAATTGTGGAACTTAAACTAATCAGCAATTGATGTATGCAGGCTGATTAGTTTAAGGACTTTCAGGATATTGATCTGTGAAAAACAGATTGGTTTTAGTATCCGGATTAAGCCAAGTATCTATATCCTTATAACTCACTTCTCATATAGCTTTTGATAGGAATAAATCCATGTTTTTTATACATTTCAATGGCAGGATGATTATCATTTAAAACTGTTACATCCATGAATTTTGCATGAACTGATTTGCCCCATCTCTTAAATTCTTCCATAAGTGATGTTCCGACACCATTTTTTCTGTATTTTTCTTTTACATACATAGCATCAAGGCATAAAACCGTATCGTTTACATATGTACCTGCTTCGTCTTTTATAAAGCCATGAATGAATCCAATTAATTCTTCTTCCATTATTGCTGCATAAGTAATGCGCTGTTCGTTTGCTAATGTAGTTAAATACCAGTCATAGACTAGGAAATCCTCTCTAATATTTGTGTCATATTTCCTCTCATCCATAATTAAATTTGATAACATTGCATCGCATTGATTGGCTAATGTTTCGTCAGTTACTTTTATTATCTTCATATTTTTACTCCTTTTTCCTTTAACTAGAAATTGGGAAAGGGGATAGTTTTCCTAATTACGATACATCTACAATGAATTTTCTAACTTTGATTACCCTATTTCATTTATATTCATTTATCAAATTTTTTATGGGATATTTTAGTGTGAATAATAAGAAAGTATAGGACCAAGGGATAAATTGGTTTTATGGATAAGATGGTTTTGTTTGTTGATATAGTATTATGAAGATTCAAATCTGTTATAGATTTAGATTATATCACTTTAATAGTATTATCTATTAGCGGCTTTGGTGTGTTTATGCTATAATATGGACAATAATTTGATATTTACTGGTTAATAAGTGTATTTGTTATACAGCATGTATCATATCAAGGAGTCAGAGATGAGAGATATCGTTGTTAAGGATGATTTTGCGATTAATATAGATCAAAAGATGGTGTTAAGTTTTATTGACTTAAAGAAGGACAGCCATAATTATATAGAAATACAAGAGGAGTATATAAAACTGAAAGAGGTTGTTATAGATACAATTAAACCCAAAGCCTCCATTGCGTTTACTGTCATAGGGGCAGAGTATGAGGAAGATATTCTTAAGGTACTTCCTGTTGGCAGGGACGTATTATACTCTATTGTAACCTTAGGCAGTGAAATCACGCATCTGTATCAAAGGTTTATTCAGAATGGAGAGTATGTGAAAGCGCTATTAGTAGATGCAATGGCAGATGCTTGTCTTTTTGCTATGGAAGAGGAATTGAAAGCATTTATGAAAGCAGAATCCATTGCCAGAGGCTTTGGTGTATATGGTCGGTATGAAGCGCCGACAGATATCCCTATGAAGATACAAAAGGTAGCCTATGAAGAAACCAAAGCTCTTGAGCTGTTAGGGCTTTCTATTACCAGTGGGTTTATGTTAGATCCTGTGAAATCCTGTTGTCAGGTCTTTGCCCTGACCAAGGATAATGTGTTTGAAATGAATCACAAATGTGATGCTTGTGAAAATACAAGATGTCAGATAAGAAAATCTACGAAGTTTAAAATGCATATAGTAACAAAATCCAGGGAGTTAGTAATAGATTGTTTTAAGGACGAAAGCCTGCTAAATGCAATGATTCGCGAGGGAATAACTTTTCCGGCAGTATGCGGAGGAATTGGGTTATGCGGTAAATGTAGAGTTAAGGTAATAGAAGGAGAATTACCTATTACAAGTGCAGATGAGAAATATTTTACTTGCAAAGAACTTGGCAATGGATTTCGACTGGCCTGCAAAGCTTATCCGGCTAATGGGTGTAAGATAGTAGTAGAAATGGAAGACGAGGATAATTTTGAGGTTTTATCAGAGTATGGAGAGGGTTTATTTGAGAACATACAAATTACTGGCAAGGAATATGCCCTGGCAGTTGATATTGGTACTACAACCATAGTTATTTCCCTGATTGAACTTGAGAATAGTAAGACGGTAGATACCTACACTGGGGTAAATCATCAACGGCTTTATGGAGCTGATATAATAAGTCGTATAAAAGCTGCAGGTGAGGGCAAACGAACAGAATTGCAGAATAGCATTAGAAAGGATTTGCTGGAAGGGTTTGAGAAGCTTCTTATAAGACAAAATATAGATCATACGTTAATAAAAGAAGTTGTTATTGCAGGTAATACTACTATGGGACACATATTATTAGGTTTTGACTTAGGTAGTCTAGGGGTATATCCCTTTACGCCGGTTGATATAGGCTTAATTCAAAAGCCCTTTGTGGATGTATTTCGTGATTCTTTTTTTAACTGCCAGGTTACGATTTTACCTGGTATCTCAGCATTTGTGGGTGGGGATATAGTTGCAGGTTTGTATTTTAATGGATTTATGGAGCAGGATAGCATGAATCTATTTCTGGATTTGGGGACTAATGGAGAAATGGCGCTGGGTAATAGAGAAAGGCTTCTTGCAACTTCCACGGCTGCTGGACCAGCCTTTGAAGGCGGGAACATTACTTGGGGAATGGGGAGTATACAAGGAGCAATCTCTAGTGTAATTATCGAGAAGGACAGGGCTTTATATGAAACGATAGGTGGCAAAGAACCCATAGGAATTTGTGGAACAGGTGTAATTGATATAATGTCCGAATTAATAAAAACAGGTATCGTTGATAACACAGGACTTTTAAATGAGGAAAATCGAAGGGAGGGTTATTTTCTTGCCAAATCTCCATCAGAGCTTAACATAACTTTTACTCAAAAAGATATAAGAGAACTCCAATTAGCCAAAGCAGCAGTTAGAGCTGGAATCGAAATCCTATTCTATCGGTATGGTATACAATATAAAGATGTAGAAAATGTATATTTAGCTGGTGGCTTTGGCTATAAAATCCATCAGGAAAATGCAATCAACATTGGGCTGTTGCCAAAAGAGTTGAGTAAAAAAATAAAAACAGTAGGAAATACGTCTTTAGGTGGTGCTGTTAAATACCTAAAGGACAAAAATGCTATAAAAGCCTTTGATCAACTAAAAAGGATGACGCAAGAAATTAATCTTCCCATGGATGATTATTTTAACGATTTCTTTATGAAATATATTAATTTTAAGTAGACTATCTTATAGGTACTGTGTAAATAGAGTGTGAAACCACATGAGTTAACTAGAAACACTGTCTTGGATTCCTGCTATTTTTCTCTGTGTAGAAAGTTTGGTGATGTATGTAGAGTGATAAGAAGATAAGATGATTGGTAAACCAATCTATCTTATCTTCGTATCATACTAGTAGTTAGTCTGTTTCTCTTCTTTGAACATTAGCTGGTCAATCTATACATCAATTAGTTTGCCTGTTGTAAAGTATTCTTTAGATCATCTTCAGGAACACTAATTGCTTTAATATTAAAGGTATCCACTAAATATTGAAATACATTAGGGGATAAAAAGGCAGGAAGACTAGGTCCTAAATACATACCTTTTATGCCCAGGGATAGTAAAGCCATAAGATCAGCTACAGCTTTTTGTTCATACCAGGATAGAATAATGGATAGTGGAAGAGAGTTAACATCTGTATCAAATGCATCTGCTAAAGCCGTTGCTATACGAACAGCAGAATAAGCATCATTACATTGACCTACGTCTAACAGCCTTGGAAGACCTGCTACAGTTCCAAAGTCTAATCGATTAAATCTGTATTTACCGCAGGCAAGTGTTAAGATAACACAGTCCTTAGGCACCTGTCTTGCAAAATCAGTATAATAACTTCTGCCAGGTCTAGCACCATCGCAGCCACCAATCAAAAAGAAATGTCTGATTTTGCCTTCCTTAACAGCATTAACAATTTCTCCAGCATGGGATAAAGTGGCATGATGTCCAAAGCCTACCATAATATCATGTTCTTTTTCACTGTGTTTATAGCCACCTAATGCAAGGGCCTTTTCAATGATAGGACCGTAATCTCTGGTACCATCCTTTTGATCTTTAATATGCTGAACGCCATCCCAACCCACTACGCTTGTAGAATATATCCGGTCTTTATAAGTATCTCTTGGCTTCATAAAACAATTCGTCGTCATTAAAACACAACCGGGTAAATCATCAAATTCTTTTTGCTGGTTTTGCCAGGCAGTACCAAAGTTACCAACTAAGTGTTTATACTTCTTTAGCTCTGGATAACCATGTGCAGGAAGCATTTCTCCATGGGTATATATATTAATGCCTTTCCCTTCTGTTTGTTTCAGAAGCATTTCCAAATCTCTTAAATCATGACCTGAGACTACGATGAAGGGTCCTTTTTTTGGATTCATATTAACTTTATGTGGTGTTGGATTATGATAAGTGGTTGTATTTGCTGCATCTAGTGTTTTCATTACTTCTACACTCATTTCACCAGCTCTCATACACATGCGTATCATATCTTCCAGGGTTAAATTATCATTAGTGGTAGCTTCAAGGCCAAAGAAATAGAAATGATCCACCTGGTCACTAACAAAATTTATAAATCTTGCCTGATGACCATAAGCAATAATACCTTTTAGAGTATAAAGAAGAGTTGACCTTAAAGAACGTATGTCTTTATCCAGATTCTCATCAAACATAATACCAGCTTGGACGGAATCCTTTAACATACTTTCTTTTGTTTCACTTAAATTATAGGTAGCAGCAGGCGGATAAGTACCTTCGGGTGCTTTTGCTCTTAAATCTTCTTTGATTACCTGTGACTCTTTTAATAGATGTACATGGACATTTGCATCAAAGTTTACATTGGTAAGTGTTGTAAATAAACCGTTTTCTACAAATTTAACAATCGCTTTGTCTATTACAGCTCCTTTATCTATTAGCTGCTTGGCATAACAAGAAATACCTTTTAATTGATAGATTAATAGATCCTGTAAATTGGCTATTTCCGGAGTTTTGCCACATACACCGCTTTTTGTACATCCTTTTCCACCAAAAGTTTGTTCGCATTGATAGCAGAACATTAAATTATCCATGTTATTTCTCCTCGTGTTATTATCATTTGGTTTAATTACCCTATTAGCCTATTATTCATTAAAAATAAAAAAAGTATACTAAAATTAAAAAAATAGTCCTTTAAAATGGTATATATTTACAATTAGTATGTAAGTAACACCATAGGAGGGGAAATAAGTTTTAATTATAATATCCATGCTTATTTCTATGGACATAAGATATGTAACTATCAACCCAAATTTAAAAGGAGGAAAAGAAATGAAGCAATTTCAGGAGAAGGAAAGAAGCTTAAAGAAAAGAGTACTCGGATTAATGCTTGTAACCCTATTGGTGATTTGTAATATGTTTACACCTTTAGGCAGCAGTACGCCAGTTCAAGCGGCAGAAAAAACCATTACATCAATGTCTTACTTTTCAGCAGCCGACGGGCCGGTAATATCGAAATCAGGGGTAGGACAAGCAAGTTATGGTTTTGTAATGCCTATTTTTAATGGTGGTGGAGCTACCTGGGAAGAGGTAGTCAATGATTTAACAGTTCAGGTAAAAGTTAACGGTAATTGGGTCAATATTGATAATACCAGTTTTGCTTATAATGTAAACTGGGGTAATTGGAGTGATGGCGGCTTTCAAGGTTATTGGTTTACTGTTTCTGAAACCACATATCTGCAATTGATGTCTAAAACAAGTGGGGTCACACTGGACTACACTTTAGTATTTACTAATATTCCCAAGGTGACAATAACTTCAATGACAGCAACCCAGGGACCCAATATTACTGCGGGTGTTACTGGCGGCTCAGGATTTACATATCCTATCTTTAATGGGAATGGATCAGTTACTTATGCTGCAGTTGCTGATGATTTAAAAGTATATGTTAAACCAATCAATGCTACAACCTGGATTGATATCGATAATAATGCAGCCAGCGGTTGGATTTATGATAAGAATTTTGGGCAATTTACCGATGGCGGTGGCGGCTATTGGTTTACGGTTACAGAATCCATTCATGTTAAGTTGGAATCCAAAACCTCTCATGTAGCATTAATTTATACCATAACATTTAATCAGCCAGTAAGAAATAACTATAATATAACAGCTTATGATGGAACCACCTTTACAGCAGGTGAAACTGGAGCCATTGGAATACCGCTACCAAAGATTGACGGCGGTGCGCCAATTAACTCTGAGCTTGATAAATTTGTATATGAAACGAAAGTGAATGGAGTATGGGTAGAGCTTAGTGATTTCAGTAAAAGTAGTTTTAGTTATTCCGGAAATGGTTACAACAATATGTCTGACAAGAACCAATGGGGTTATTGGGTAGATCATATTTATGGATTATGGTTCCAACCTATTCAGGTAAATATGGAACTTAGAATTGGCTATCCTTTAGATGGGCAAAAGGGTGGAAGTATTGGTAATAACTATGTTTATTACACATTTATCGGTAATCCTAATGCACCAAGACCTGATGTATCTGATCTTGGTGATATAGAACTTAGTACTCCGGAGAATCCAGATGTTGAAGGCATGAATTTATTGTGGAGTGATGAATTCACTGGTACTTCCCTTAACACAAGTATATGGAATTACAATACCGGCTATTATATTAATGATGACCCAGGTACATGGGGCTGGGGTAATAATGAACTGGAGCATTATACGGACAGTACAAGAAATATAGCAGTTAATGATGGTAAATTAACAATCACTGCCCTTAATGAACCGAAAACTTTCCCTCAAGATCCTAACCGTGTAGCACCTTATTCATCTGGTAAAATTACCACAAAAGATAATTTTACTTTTAAATACGGCAGAATTGATTTTAGAGCAAAACTACCAAGAGGAAATGGTCTGTGGCCGGCACTTTGGATGTTACCAAATGATGATACTTACGGAACTTGGGCAGCTTCTGGAGAACTTGACGTTATGGAAGCGAGAGGACGTTTGCCTGGATCTACAAGTGGTGCAATTCACTTTGGAGGACAATGGCCGGCTAATACCTATATTGGCGGTGATTACTCCTTTAGTGATGGTCAAACCATAGATTCTGACTACCATGTGTATAGTGTGGTTTGGGAAGAAGACAATATCAAATGGTATGTGGATGGTAAATGCTTCTTTAAAGCAACGAATGAGCAGTGGTATTCAAACGGAGCACCGTCTAACAATAATGCACCATTTGATCAGGAATTCTATATTATTATGAATCTTGCAGTTGGAGGCTGGTTTGATGGTGGAGTAACACCTGGACCGGGCGATATTCCTGCCAGTATGCAAGTAGATTATGTACGAGTTTATAAAGATGCTGGTTGGGTTGACCCCAATGCTGTTGCAGTCACTGGCATATCCTTAGATAAACAGAATGCTACCTTAACCACAATAGGTGAAACCGTGTTGTTAAATAGAACAATTACTCCAAGTAATGCTACTAACAAAAACGTTACCTGGGTTTCTTCTAATCCATCAGTGGCAACGGTTAGTGCAGGCCAGGTAACAGCTGTGTCAAATGGAACGGCTACAATAACAGCAGCTACAAAGGACGGAGGGTATACAGCCAGTTGTGTAGTTACGGTAAATGCTGGTGGCACCAATGTTTTGGTAACAGGCGTTTCTTTAAATACTGCACAAACTGAATTAACTGTTAATGCCACCAGTACCCTCATTGCAACTATTGCACCAGCAAATGCTACTAATAAACAGGTTACATGGTCTAGCAGTAACACGGGTATAGCAACTGTTGATCAGACAGGAAAAGTTACAGCAGTGGCAGCAGGCACAGCCACAATTACAGTAAGAACAGCAGATGGGAATAAAACTGCTGCTTGTCAGGTGACTGTAAAGTCTTCC
>DALYNO010000150.1:0-8390 GCA_031975295.1 Anaerocolumna sp.
TATTTTTGTTGTTATAGGTTCATTTATGTTAAAAAATAATAAGAAGCAGTTAAGTACAACCTCAGGTACTATCTTATTTGGACTATTAATGGCTGTGATTCATGGGGTAAGTGAAGTTGTAGTTGTATCCTTATTCTATTGGGGCGGCAATGTTACAGAAATTTATCAACAAAAAGGTTTCTTTTTCTCAGTTATAATACTGGTAGGTGTTGGAACCATTGTGCATAGCATGATAGATTTTGGCATATCGGTGTTGGTTTGGGAACCTTTACAAAAAGTAATTAATATACCTGTGAGCGTAAGAAGAATACGCAAACATGCTTAATATTATATAAATATGATTTGTAATTCAAAAGCTCCACGACTTGAGAATTGATATGATTCCTTTAAGAAAATTTGGTTATTAACCAAAATTTACTTAAGGAAATCATATCAATTCCAAAAGCATGGAGCTTTTTTTAATTTATAAGAATTAATATACTAAAATGAATAAAAGCTTCGCATATTGCCACCTCACATTGGGTAAATCCAAGAACACTATGCCCAGCATGGGATGTACTTGCATATTATTTGTTCTGTGTCTGTTCTTCATAAACTCTGAGAAGTCAGATTTTATGTACATATAAGGACACGTAAATTAATTATATGTAATTTATTTATATCCAGTATACTTCTTAATCTGTTTCAACTTTAAGGATAGTGCTTGATACAGGTTTTTTCTCAGCTACGGATACACAGATAAGCACAACGCCTACGGCAGTAACTACAGTTCCAAGTAAAAGCATCTCAGAGACACCAAAAGTATCCAGCATCCGTCCTCCGGTTACATTGGCAACTGTACCAGCGATACCAAGGTATGCAGCACCAAGAAGAGATTGACCTTTAACCCTGTCCTTTTCACTTACAAGGTCATTGACATAATAAATAGAAGCAGGTGTAAATAAAGCAAAGGCAAATAATTGAAAAGCTTGGGAAAAATGAATCATAAATACATTAGGAGCTATCCAAGTAACAAGTGCTTTTACTAAAAAGAAAAAAGCGCCTATTTTAAGAAGCTTGGAACATTTTATTTTTCTAACTATATAAATAAAAAGAGCCATTGTAGGTAATTCCAGAGCAGCAGCTATGGATAGAGATATACCCATATCTGAACTGTTACCACCTACGTTCTCCATAATATTAATCAAATAGGTATTAATTAAACTATGAGAATAAAAAAGCATAGCTACACCAAGTAGAAATAGTACAAACATTTTATATTTAAGAAAGAATGTAAATATTCCAGTAGGTTCCGCTGCACCAGTATCAGCAGAAGATTCCTTCTCATCATCATAACGTTTAGGAATGGACCCTAGAAGTTTCTCTGGAATGGTAACCTTAAAAACGTAGGTTGCCAGTATGGAAAGAGAATAGCCAATTAAAAATACAGGTAATATAACTTCTGCACCAAAATGGCTCACAATATAACCTAGTGAGGAGGATATAACTGCAAAAGTAATTGATCCCATACCCCTGGCAAGGCCATAATTCATGGGTACACCTTTATTCATGTATTCCAGTGCCAAAGAATTATATAGAGGATTTAATGTAAATTGGATGGCATTCACAACAACAAATATTACAGCAATCAATGCAAAAGTGTCTGGTAAAACATATAGCAAAATAGTTAATAAGAATACAACACCCATTAAGAGCAATATGATGGTGCGTAGTGACACAGTCTTAGCTTTGTCTGCAAAAGAAGCGATGACTGGTTGCAGGACAATGGAAAGGATTGCTGCCAGTGCCAAAACTACACCGATTTGAGTATTATTGAAATGTTTAGATTGTAAAAATATTGCTGCAAAGCTATTAATTGCACATTGGCAAATCCAGTAACTTGCTTGTATAAAGGAATATCTAAGAGTTAATTGTCTTGCTAGTTTTTCCATTGTTTCTCCTGCTTCTCTACGGTATTAGGGTGCCATAATATAACTTATTCAAAAGCTTATCATGACACCCATTCATTTAATGACCATATTTATAGGTATGACTTGAGTTGTATTGATTTAGTTCTATTCATATTGTTCTATCATGTAAGCTAGCGTAACTTTAGCTGATGGGTTATGAAGGAATTTAAATGCCACCTTAACGTATATCAATAAACCCATCAAATGAAGGTTAGTTCTTAAACTTACAATTCTCTAAGGTTAATAACTTTACTTTTGTAGGAAGACCTCCCCCGTACCCTACTAATCTGCCATCGGCACCAATAACTCTATGACAGGGAATAATAACAGGTATGGGATTTTTGTTATTTGCCATGCCTACAGCTCTAGAAGCTTTGGGATTTCCTGCTCTTACCGCAACCTCTTTGTAACTTAGGGTTTCACCATAAGGAATACTTCTTAGAACCTCCCAGACTTTTTTCTGAAAAGGTGTTCCAGATGGATTTAGTGGCAGTGTAAATTCTGTTCTCTCACCTTTTAAATACTCTATAAGCTGCTTATAAGCATCAGCCAGGAGTATGGTTTCTTCATTGCTTGTATCCATATCAACGTCATCTGCTATAAAATCCACACTTGTAATTGCTTGTCCATCTTCTGTAAAGCCGATTTTGCCAATAGGTGTATCATATATTTTAGTATGAGTCATTGAATTCCCTCCTTATATAGTTAGCTACGCCATCATCTAGGTTACTTTCAATAATACGATCTGCAACTTCCTTAACCTCTTCTTTGGCATTTCCAACTGCAAGGGCAGTATCGCAGGCTTTAAATAATGGAAGGTCGTTGGTGTTATCACCAAATCCAACTATTTTTTCGTATTGGAAGTGATTTCGTAAATAAGTAACAGCATTGTATTTTGTGGCTTTTACACTAAATATTTCTAAATACCAGCCCTCCTCTTTAGAGTAAATATCCTTATAAAAGGCAAGGCTTAAATCTGGGTGAAGAGATAACTGGTCATAAACAGGAGCTAAACGTTCTTCCTGATCCATTATAGTAAGATAAATTGTATGAGTACCAATAACATCCTTAAGATCTTCTACCTGAGTGAATTTTTTATTATATAGGGTAACACGCTCATCATGAAATTCCTTCATTGCCTTATTGTGTAAGTTCTCATAATAAGTGCATAAAGTATTTTCTTTTATTTCATATAAAAATCCCGATAAGGAGAAACTTTGTAATGTCTGATAAATATAATCTAAACTACTCTTAGAAAGGTAGTTAATATTTAAATACTCATCTGCTTTTAAATCATATATAACTACACCATTCATTAATACCACAGGAATAGATAAATGCAGAGGCTCTAATATTTTTCTGACCGTTGCTGCACTTCTTGCAGTAGCAACAGAAAAATGAAGACCCTTTTGCAAAAGTTCATTTATGGTATGGATGGTATAGGGTGAAAGAACTGCATCTTTATTTAATAGCGTTCCATCCAAATCTGATACATAAAGTGTTTTCATGATTTATTTCCAATCTATTAGTATTGTAAGGTTTATCGTGTAAAGTGTTGAGGGACATAGTAACAAATTTATTACAGAAAAGAAGGTGGACAACTCATAGATAGATGCCCTTTCATTAGGGGCGTTTACTTAAGTGTAGTATACTAAATAGTAGAATAAAGGTCAAATTAATTTATAGGATTCCATACTAATTTCAACCCAATGAAAATGCAGAAAGGGGTAAGACTGCTGTCCCTATATTCTTTTGGCTAAACGATAACTTTACATCGTGATTTTATGTCCGATTACTTGCTTTTTTTTACATTAACCTTTAAAATGGAAAGAGATTTGATAATAGGGCTAAAGTAATAGCTTGGGAGGTTATTGTGGAGAAAATCGTAATAGAAAAAAAGCAGACCAAAATTTTTAGAATTTTTTTGCTTAGTTTCTTACTAATGATTATATCTTTTGCTTTATGGATAATAGGATTAAAGGAGAGAAAGACTTTATTAAGCATCATAGGATTATTGCAAAGTGTTGTTTTTACCATTGGTTTTTTTATCGCTTTAAGTAAAACTCTTCAAAAGAAACCATTAATTACAATAACCTTTGATGGTATTATAGACAGTTCTTCTGAGAAATCAACAGGTTATATTCCCTTTGGAGATATTGATAAACTTCTTATTATAAATAAACCAAACATGAAAGCCATAGGGATTATTCCAAAAAATGAAGAAGTTTTTATACGTAAACTTTCCCCAGTCAGGCAGGAAATAGCTAGAATTAATGTGGCTAAGCAGCAACCGCCTTTGGCTTTATATTTGGATAATGCAAAAGATATGTCCTTAGAGGATATTTATACATTGCTTAAGAAGAGATTAAATGATTATAGCTGTCTTTATGATTAAGAATTCAGCATAATAAATTTTTTTTATGGAAGCATTAGAAAGGTACTCATATGACAAAATATATTTTATTTGACCTAGATGGAACGTTAACTGACCCTGAAGAGGGAATCACCAAGTCTTTGCAATATGCACTTAGACATATGGGAATAGAGGTTGAGGATTTATCTACCCTAAGAAGACATATTGGACCGCCTTTAAAGGAGGGGTTAATGGAATTCTGGGGACTGGATGAAGAAAAAACAGAAGAAGCAATATATTGGTACAGAGAATACTTTTCTAAGACAGGAATGTATCAAAATGTAGTTTATCCTGGTGTGGAAAAGGTATTAGAGACTTTGATAGCAGAAGGAAAAAAACTTATATTAGCTACTTCAAAGGCAGAAAAATATGCAATATTAATTATGGAACACTTTGGTCTTCATAAATACTTTACTGATATGTGTGGTGCAAGTTTGGATGGTATCAGAGGTAAAAAGGGTGATGTGATTCATTATGCCTTAGAAAAGAATCAAATTACAAATAAAGACCAGGTTGTCATGGTTGGAGACAGACTTCACGATATTGCCGGTGCCAAGGAAAATGGTATTAAATCAGTCGGTGTTTTATATGGCTTTGGCGATAGGGAAGAATTAGAGCTTGCGGGTGCAGATAAAATTGCTGAGAATATGGATGAATTAGTACAGGTATTAATAGCAGAGCTCTAATTTGAAGATGTAATCAAGTCCTGGGATTTAAAAAGGACAAGAACTTTTATAAAAAATTACACATAAATTTAAGTAACAAAGTAGACAAAGATAAGAATAACAAAAAACATTAGAAATATGGATAAAATATCCCTTATGGATAGATAGGAGAGAATTGGTATGAAACTAATATCTTGGAATGTGAATGGATTAAGAGCTTGTTTAACGAAAGGTTTTGAAGAGTTTTTTAGTAATATGGATGCAGATATATTCTGCTTACAAGAAACAAAAATGCAGCCAGATCAGGCAGAGCTTAACTTGGAAGGTTACTATAAATATTGGAACAGTGCAGTGAAGAAGGGATATTCAGGAACTGCAATATTTACAAAGAAGGAACCATTAAATGTGACCTATCATTTAGGGCTTGATAAACATAACGATGAAGGCAGAGTAATTACCCTTGAATATGATAATTTTTATATGGTAACTGTTTATACACCTAATTCTAAAAGGGAATTAGCAAGATTAGATTATCGTATGGAATGGGAAGAAGATTTTAGAGAGTACTTATTAAAGCTGAATGAAAAAAAACCAGTAATTGTTTGTGGTGATTTAAATGTAGCCCATACGGAAATAGATTTAAAGAATCCGAAAACAAATACTATGAATGCTGGATTTACCATTGAAGAGAGAGAGAAGATGACAACTTTGCTTGGAAATGGTTTTATTGATACATTTAGGTACCTGTACCCTGATGTTACAGATGCTTATACCTGGTGGTCTTATATGTTTAAAGCCAGAGAGAAGAATGCTGGTTGGCGTATTGACTATTTCCTTGTTTCCGACATACTTAAGACTAAAATTGTTGACAGTATTATTCATAAGGATGTTTTAGGCAGCGATCATTGTCCAGTGGAATTGGATATTGATTTAGAGTAGTTGTAAAAATCGGGGGTGGCAAAATGAAAATATATGATATAACCCAGGAATTGTTTCATGGTGTTGTTTATCCTGGAGATGTAGCACCAACTTATGAAAGAACAATGAAGATAAAAGAAGGTGCACCATGTAATGTAACTGTATTAAATATGTGTGCACATAATGCTACACATATAGATGCACCATATCATTTCTTAGAGGATGGTAAAACAATAGAGGAATTAGATTTATATAAATGTGTTGGAGACTGTACTGTTCTTGCCTTTACAGCACAGCCTGACATTTCTGAAATAGAGGAATTATTAAAGACCAGTCAAAAAAGACTTCTATTAAAAGGGAATGTTGTGGTAACAATTCAGATCGCTAGATTATTGAATGAATATGACATTCAATTAATTGGTATAGAATCACAAAGTGTCGGGCCTAAAGAAGCACCTATGGAGGTTCATCTGGAACTTCTTCACAAGGAAATGGTAATTCTGGAAGGTGTCAGGTTAGAGGAAGTACCCCAAGGAGACTATTTTCTATCGGCTGCACCAATTAAACTTGGCGGAAGTGATGGTGCACCATGCCGCGCTGTATTAATTAAAAATGAGTAAATGAGGTATGAAGATGTTAACAATTGATTATATTATTAAAACCCTTGAAGATATAGTAAATATTCCAAGCCCTTCCGGCTTTACAAAGGAAGTAATGGAATATGTAAAGAAAGAGGCTGAGAGTTTTGGCCTTACTTGCCAATATAGCAATAGGGGCGGTTTGCTTATTGAAATGGTGGGAAGAGAAAATGAAGAAAGTCTCTTATTATCTGCACATGTAGATACGCTGGGAGCTATGGTTCGTTCTATTACAAATGATGGTTTGCTACGCTTTTCTTTAGTAGGGGGTTATACCATGCATAGTGTAGAAGGTTCTTATTGCAAGGTCCATACAAGAGAAGGAAAAGTATATACTGGCACAATCCTTTCTAAGAGCCCATCTGTTCATAGCTATGATGACGCAAGAACCTTAGAGCGTTCTGAAAAAAATATGGAAATTCGAATTGATGAGTTAGTAAAGAATAAGAATGAGGTTATAGCGCTTGGTATTAGTAACGGTGATTATATTAGCTTTGATCCTAAGTTTGAATATACTGAGTCAGGGTTTGTTAAATCCAGACATTTGGATGATAAAGCATCCGTAGCTGTATTATTAGGATTATTAAAAGAATTAACAGAAGAAAATACAATTCCAGCACGTAAATTAAGACTTTTGATTAGTAATTATGAAGAAGTAGGATTTGGTGCTAGTTGGATTCCAGAAGATGTAACTGAATTTATTGCAGTAGATATGGGCGCTCTTGGAGATGACTTAAGCGGTGAGGAATTCAAAGTATCTATTTGTGCAAAAGATTCCTCTGGTCCATATGATTATGAATTAACTTCTAAGCTAATTGCACTGGCCAAAGAACAAGAACTTGATTATGCAGTGGATATTTTTCCTCATTATGGTTCTGATGCCTCAGCTGCCCTAAGAGGCGGTAATAATATTAAAGCAGCATTAATTGGTCAAGGTATCCACGCATCCCACGGTATGGAAAGAACCCATAAAAAGGGACTTGAAAATACGTTGAAATTATTAAAGAGTTATGTGATCTAATACATAGAATGAAAACAACAACATGGGAATAAACTTCAGTTACAGTTTCACTTATACCATGCATAACTGAAAATCCCTTCATAACTACATGATGAATAAAGAGGTATCTAGATTGAATTTGGCGGGTAGCCAATTATAGATATCTCTTTATTCCTTCCATGCACTGAATAGGGACGTTTTGGTTTTTGGTCTATTATTATTTTGCCAATATTTCATTAAGGCTTTTTTCCATTCGTTTCACATCTATAATACCATATCCCCAATCAGGATTTGGATAGTCTAATGTAGGTTTTCTAATTGCACTCTGTGTAATGACCTTTTTCAGCAGTAAATTATTCATTTGAGGTAGATTATTATTTACAATACCCCATTCTAACAGAGTCGCTACTATTCCAGCAGTATAAGAGGCAGATAGACTTGTGCCAGTGCCATTGGCAAAGGTATTATCTAAAAAAGGACATAAAAGATTGACACCAGGCGCAGTTATGTCAGGTTTAGGATAGTTGTTTACCGTAAACCCTTTACTATCATAATAATATAAAGTAAGGTTACTGGGATTATAAGCGGTTGCAGTAATTATATTAGTGGAGTTGCCCGGAGCGGTAATGGTGGTGTTGTTATTTGGTTTACTAAATACCGTATTTTGGCTGATGAAATTATGGATAGGCAGCCAAAAATGAAATTGCATGGGTAAGTCCCCTGATGCACCATATACATAAAAGTGCCAGAGACCTGCTATAGGATTATTAAATCGCATGATGATAAATTGCTCGTTGGTAACCGGTC
>DALYNO010000151.1:0-8381 GCA_031975295.1 Anaerocolumna sp.
TTTAGTATTTAGTATTTAGTATTTAGTATTTAGTATTTAGTATTTAGTATTTAGTTTATTTAATATTTCTCTTAAATAATTTTAAATATCGCCAGTTCACTAGGCTTTTGATTATTAAAGATTAGGTATTTAAATATTATGCAGGAGTTCTTAAACAATGTAGTTCTTAAACAATGTAGCTCTTAAACAATGTAGTTCTTAAACAATGTAGTTCTTAAACATAGATTCGCACACGTACTTAACTAAAAGATTATGATGCAGAAGATGGCATTCCCTCATTACCAACAAAATAAAACCTTCCAATGTTTTTGTTCTTATGTTCTAAAGTTCCAATTACCCACTCTTAATTAACATATATGAACATCGATATGTGATAAAATATTCGCCCCTTCAATGTTCATTTACTTTAATCATCTATATTGAAGAAGCAGGAACCGATACAATTCTAGTATTCTATCTTTCTCCCCCTAATTCAACTCATCCAATGTCTTATAGTAAGATAACAGGAATTCCTCCATAAAAATATTCACTTCCTCCATATGCATATCTATCAAAGCGTCTGTAATACTCTTCTTAGCACTGGCGAATTCGGTGTTGCCTGTGTTTTCTTCCTGTATACATTTTATTAATGCTGAAATCTTATCCGCGGCTTTGACTAACTTCCATAGATATTTATCTTCATCTATTGGAAAGAAGAGGCTTTCATAGGATTCTTTGAAGTCACTTGGAAGCATGGATAATAGCTGATTGGCGGCTAATTTCTCCACATCTTTAAAGGCAGTTTGTATTTCCTTATTAAAGTACTTGATTGGTGTTGGCATATCTCCTGTAATAATCTCTGTAGAATCATGATAAAGGGCAATGAGTGCAGCCCTCTCCTCATTTATATTACCACCTAATCTTTTATTATGTATCACTGCAAGAGCATGGGCTATAATACTAACCTCCAGAGAATGTTCCGCTATGTTTTCACTCTGGGTATTTCGCATAAGTGCCCAACGTTCAATATATTTCATTCTGGATAGCATTGCATAAAAGTTTTTTTCCATACTGTACCTCACTTTTCTTTATATAGGAAGAGGGTGACAAAAGCCACTTTATCCATTACCAAAGTTGCTTTTGAAACCCTGCTTATTCACTAATTGGGAAATCATATAAATAGAGCAATTATCATTCTATTAGTTTCTATCAATTACCACTTACTAAACTGCTGCTTCCCTTTTATCTTCCAACTGTCTCTTAATATAATAACCAGTATAAGAATCTTTGTTTTCTGCTACTTGCTCTGGTGTTCCTTTGGCAACAACCATACCGCCCTTATCTCCACCTTCAGGACCCATATCTATAATATAATCTGCAGTTTTGATAACCTCTAAGTTATGTTCAATAACAACTACGGAGTTACCACCTTCTGATAATCTTCTTAGAATTTCAATTAGTTTATGAACATCCGCAAAGTGCAGCCCAGTAGTAGGCTCATCTAAGATATATATAGTCTTTCCAGTGCTTCTCTTACTAAGTTCTGTAGCAAGTTTGATTCTCTGTGCTTCACCGCCAGATAGAGTGGTAGAAGGTTGTCCCAAACGAACATAGGATAAACCAACGTCATAGAGAGATTCAATCTTTCTGCGAATGGATGGCATATTCTCAAAGAACTTCATTGCTTCTTCTACTGTCATATCTAATACATCATATATATTCTTTCCTTTATACCTAACCTCCAAAGTTTCACGGTTATAACGTTTTCCACCGCACACTTCACAAGGTACATAAACATCTGGAAGGAAGTTCATTTCTATTTTAAGGATACCATCACCGCTGCAAGCTTCACATCTTCCGCCTTTTACATTGAAGCTGAATCTTCCTTTGCTGTAACCTTTCATCTTGGCATCGGCAGTTGCAGAGAACAAATCTCTAATCTGATCAAATACGCCTGTGTAAGTGGCAGGGTTAGACCTTGGTGTTCTGCCAATCGGTGACTGGTCTATATTAATTACTTTATCCAGCTTATCAATACCTAACAATTCCACATGTTTACCTGGAATGCATCTGGCACGGTTTAAGTCTCTGGATAGACGTTTTTGAAGTATTTCAGTGATTAAGGAACTCTTACCAGAACCGGACACACCTGTTATACAAGTCATAATTCCAAGAGGAATGTCTACCGTAACATTCTTTAGATTATGTTCTGTAGCCCCTTTAATGGTAAGGAAACCTGTTGGTTCTCTTCTTACATCGGGCACAGGTATCTTAATTCTGCCGCTTAGATATGCGCCAGTAATAGATTCCTCCACCTTCATAATTTCTTCAGCAGTACCAGCAGCAATGACTTCACCACCGTGCTCTCCTGCTCCAGGTCCGATATCAATAATGTGATCCGCAGCAAACATGGTATCTTCATCATGTTCTACTACAATCAGCGTATTGCCAAGCTCTTTTAAGTTCTTTAGTGTTTTAAGTAATTTGTCATTATCTCTTTGATGTAACCCGATACTTGGTTCATCCAGAATATAAGCGACACCAACAAGTCCTGAACCAATTTGTGTTGCAAGTCTGATTCTCTGAGCCTCACCGCCAGATAGAGAACCAGTTGCTCTGGCAAGAGATAGGTAATCAAGACCAACATCCATTAAGAAACCTACTCTGGCTCTGATTTCCTTTAATACCAGATCACCTATCATTAACTGGGTAGGTGTTAATTCAAGATCCTTCATAAACTTGTCTAAGTCTCTGATGGAATAATTTGTTACTTCTGATATATTCTTATCTCCAACTGTAACAGCTAGGGATTCTTTTTTAAGTCGTCTTCCCTTACACTCTTTACAAGGAGTGGTGGTCATAAAGGTTTCATATTCTTGTTTGGTGGACTCAGACGCTGTTTCTCTATATCTTCTCTCCACATTTTTAATCAGTCCTTCAAAGGCTACATCATAGACACCTTCACCACGCTGACCTTTATAATGTACTTTTACAACCTTTCCATCGGTACCATGCATAATCATATGTCTGATTCTCTCAGGCAGATTATTATAAGGTGTATCTAAGTCAAATTTATATTCCTTTGCCAAAGCTTCCAGGGTACATCTGGTATAACTTGACTTATCCGTTGCAGACTGCCAGCCAAGTACAGCTATAGCGCCTTCTGATAGACTTAAGGAACCATCTGGAATAATTAATTCCTCTGCAAATTCCATTTTAATTCCGATACCATGACACTCTGGGCAGGCACCAAAAGGATTATTAAAGGAAAAGCTTCTAGGTTCAATTTCTTCAATACTGATGCCGCAATCAGGGCAGGCAAAATGCTGGCTAAAGCTTAATGGAGCACTGTTAACTACATCCACTACCAATAACCCGTCAGAGAGTTTTAGAGCACTTTCAATGGAGTCGGATAGTCTTTTCTCAATACCTTCTTTTACCACCAAACGGTCAATGATTATTTCTATGTTATGTTTAATGTTTTTCTCTAATTTAATTTCTTCGCTCAGTTCATATAGATGTCCGTCAACCATAACACGGATATATCCACTCTTCTTAGCCTGTTCAAATAGCTTAACATGTTCCCCTTTACGGCCTCTGACAACTGGTGCCAATAATTGAATCTTCGTACCAGCCTCCAGACACATAATTTCATCCACCATCTGGTCTACAGTCTGCTTTTTAATTTCTTTTCCACATTTATGACAATGAGGAATACCAACACGAGCATATAGTAATCTAAAGTAATCATAGATTTCTGTTACTGTACCTACGGTAGAACGTGGATTTCTATTGGTAGACTTCTGATCGATAGAAATCGCAGGGGATAAACCTTCAATGCTTTCTACATTGGGCTTTTCCATCTGTCCCAAGAACTGCCTGGCATAGGAGGACAAGGACTCCATATATCGTCTCTGCCCTTCGGCATAAATTGTATCAAAAGCAAGGGATGATTTACCAGAACCGCTTAAACCAGTTAGTACTACAAATTCATCTCTTGGTATATTAACAGTAATATTCTTTAAATTATGTTCTCTGGCACCTCTAATTTTAATATAGTGCTTCTTATCAGCCATTTTATCCTCCTACCGTTATCCGTTTCAATAAAACAATGAAGGGATATACAATACCTAAACATTCTCAACACATAGAGCAGCATTATTACCCCATGTACACGCATTAATAAGTTAAAATTTCTCGACCCTTTATATCAATAGTTCGTCTTTATCCTCAATATTTTAACAATAGAACTATTACAGTAATACTATTATTAAATAACTTTGAATCATTATTTCTATAATAAATCAACGATTTTTCATCTATTCCATATCATTTAACTGTTTCTTAAGTTCCAGTAAATTATCTCTCAGTTCAGCGGCAAGTTCAAAGTTAAGTTCTGCAGCAGCTGTATGCATATCTTTGGTCACCTTCTTAACCACAGCTTCTAATTCCTGCTTACTCATGGATTCTGGATCTTTATCCATCTTGTAGTAGTCTTTGTCTGCTTTCTTAGATATTCTAATTAACTCCCTTACCTTCTTTTGAATGGTAGTTGGTGTAATGCCATGCTCTTCGTTATATTTCTGCTGGATACCTCTTCTTCGGTTTGTCTCATATAGGGCCTTATTCATGGAATCTGTTATCTTATCCGCATACATAATAACTCGACCTTCGGAGTTACGGGCAGCACGACCAATGGTCTGTATTAAGGATGTTTCCGATCGAAGGAAACCTTCTTTATCAGCATCTAATATAGCCACCAGTGTGATTTCAGGAATGTCAAGACCTTCTCTTAGTAAGTTAATACCTACCAATACATCAAATACATCAAGACGCATGTCCCTAATAATCTCTGAACGCTCTAAAGTATCAATGTCAGAGTGTAAATACTTAACTCTAATCCCCACTTCTCTCATATAAGAAGTCAAGTCTTCGGCCATTCTTTTGGTCAGAGTAGTAACCAGTATCTTATGTTTTTGTTCAACTTCTTTTCTAACTTCACCAATCAAATCATCTATTTGTCCTGCTACCGGCCGTACAAATACTTCAGGATCTAATAGCCCTGTAGGCCTTATTATCTGTTCTGTTCTTAATAACTCATGATCTTTTTCATATACAGAGGGTGTCGCAGATACAAACATCATTTGGTTAATCTTACTTTCAAATTCTCCAAAGTTAAGAGGTCTGTTGTCCTTAGCAGAAGGCAGACGGAAACCATAATCCACCAGCGTACTCTTTCTTGCCTGGTCACCTGCAAACATCCCCCTAACCTGGGGTATGGTAATGTGGGACTCATCTACAATGATTAAAAAGTCATCTGGAAAATAATCTATTAGAGTATGAGGCGTACTTCCTGGTTCCAGCCCTGATAAATGTCTGGAGTAGTTTTCAATACCTGAACAAAATCCAGTTTCTCTTAGCATTTCTATATCAAAATTAGTTCTCTCCGAAATACGTTGAGCTTCTAATAGTTTGTCCTCACTTTTAAAGTAACGAATTCTCTCTTCTAATTCTGCTTCAATGGTTTTAATTGCGCCTTCCAGCTTTTCTTTGGATACTACATAATGTGAGGCAGGAAATATAATTGCATGCTCCAGAGAACATCTAATCTCACCTGTTAATACATCTATTTCAGTGATACGATCTATTTCATCTCCAAAGAATTCCACTCTAACTGCCGTATCATCAGAGGTAACTGGGAAAATCTCCACTACATCCCCATTTACGCGGAAGGTACCACGTTTAAAGTCCATATTGTTTCTAGTGTACTGTAAATCCACCAGTTTACGAAGCACATCATCCCTTTCCCTGATCATTCCAGGTCTTAGGGATACCACCATCTCCTGATAGTCAATGGGATCACCCAAACCATAAATACAGGATACACTGGCTACTATAATAACATCTCTTCTTTCAGCTAGGGCTGCTGTAGCAGAATGCCTTAATTTATCAATCTCATCGTTAATGGCTGAATCCTTCTCAATATAAGTGTCAGAAGAGGGTACATATGCCTCCGGCTGATAATAATCGTAATAACTTACAAAATATTCTACTGAATTCTCCGGAAAAAATTCCTTAAATTCCCCATACAGCTGAGCAGCTAAAGTTTTATTATGTGCAATAATCAACGTCGGTCTGTCCAGTGCCTGAATAACATTAGCCATGGTAAAAGTCTTACCGGAACCGGTAACACCAAGTAAAGTTTCAAACTGATTACCTTCCTTAAAACCCTCCACCAACTGAGTGATCGCCTCAGGCTGATCTCCGGTTGGAGCAAATTCAGATACAAGTTTAAATAGACTCATTTATTTTCCTTTCTGGTAAGCGTACCTTATTATTACTTTAATATAACATCTCGTTCTGTCATCTAATCCAATGGGTGCCAAATCCTATATATCAATTATGTTTATCCCTAAAACTCTAATTTCTAATTCCCTTTATTTATCAATTGTTTGTCATTATATCATATTCAGATTTTAAAATCAATAATTATTCGAATGTCTGTTCTAAAATACAAGTACATCTTCTAGTATTTCCCATTTATATATGTATTATATTTCATCTCCTAATGAAATGACATACCTGGCAAAATTCTGTTTTGAGGTAAAAGAGTAAAAATAGGTGAGAAATAGCTTAATCCCTCCAATTACTTAATAATACCATTCTAAATAGGAAACCATAGATAACATATCATAATCTTTTCAGTTTAATTATGATAATAATTTTTCTAAATTTATTTTCAAATTTAAAACTTTTTAATCAGACACCACGTCTAAAAGATATAATAGGTAATTTACAAACACCAATTTACTTATAAAAATGAAATCTCACAATTAGCCTATCAATGACTTTAGAACCCTCTAATTCAATTGTCTCCTGTTTTTACAAGTGAAACTCTTGGTTCAGTAATTGCCTACAAAATACAGGTGTTATAAGCCTGCACTAAACTTAATGATGAATTAAATCTATAAACAACCACGAAAAGGAATGGTAAGTCAGTTAATATACTCATATTTTCATCATACAGCCTACTGCTTATTTTACTCATGGCAATCCATACATACCAACAACATAGGCAAATGGGAAACATATAGTTTATTTGGTTTATCATACAGTTAATACAAATGTACTAGCTTCGATTGCATTGGGGGAATGAAAGCTAGAAAACTGTATCTATTGTATAATAATTACGTCTTTATAGTTTCGCAATTACCTTTTCCAACAACAAATCAAAAGGAGATGATGAAATAATGGGAATGAGACAGAAAGTGGAAGAGAAACTTTTAAGTAATTACGAAAATTACTACCGTCTTGCCTATTCCTATGTAAAAAACGAAAGTGATGCTATGGATATCGTTCAAGAAAGCGCTTATAAAGCTATGAAGAGTTACCGTCTAATAAAAAAGGAAGAATATATCTCCACATGGATTTACCGTATTGTTGTGAATACTTCCCTTGATTCCCTTCGCAAACACAAAAAGGAAGTGATTGGCCTTATAGAGGAGGAAACCCCCTATGAAGATAGTTACAAAGATTTTGATATACTTCATGCACTTAATCAGTTAGAGGAAGAGGACAGAATGATTGTTATACTTCGATATTTCGAAGATCAAAAGCTAGAAGATATTGCAGAAATTACTGGCAACAACCTAAGCACCGTCAAAACTAAGTTGTACCGTACTTTAAAGAGATTAAAAGCTACTATGGAACCGGAAGAACATCATGAAATAAGAAAGGTGTAATACTATGAGAAAGATAAATTTATATAACATAACTCCCATGGATAAAATGTCTCAAGAGAAGGAAGTAATTGATTTTAAAACCATGGAGGATATGAACCATATGCCCGCATTAGAAGCTATAAAAATTAAATATAAAAGTACTCCAATTCCGCCAGAATTAGAATCAAGTGTTATAACTGCAATCCAAAAAGGAAAGAAAGAAGCCTTGTTAACCCGTTTATCAAAATATACAAAAACAGCAGGTATCTCTGTTGCTGCCGCCATGATTTCAATAACTATCCTTGCTAATGCCAATCCTACTATCAGTTATGCTATGGAGCGAATACCTATTATCGGGACTATAACTAAAGTTGTAACCGTTCGAACCTATACCGACCATACCAAAGACTTTCAAGCAAATATCAATGTACCTCAAATTGAAACTGGTGGTAATAATACTCTAAAGGATGCGGTTACGAAAGTTAACAAGTCTGTAGAGGAATATACCGATGAATTAATAGCTCAATACGAAGCCGATATGAAGGCCAGTAATGGAGAAGGCAACTACGCCATGGATACTTCTTATAAGGTCATGAATGATACGGACAATGTCCTGACACTTAGGATTGATACGGTAGTTGCTATGGGGGGGTCCAATAGTTTTTCAAAATTCTATCATAT
>DALYNO010000152.1:0-8344 GCA_031975295.1 Anaerocolumna sp.
GTATCAGTTCTGGAATATTCTCATACATACACATATCTTTTACTGCCATAGGAAATTCGGTTTTATATTCTTTCTGATTCTGATCAATCTCAAATTCCCATCTGCAAGGTTTTAAGCAACGGCCTCTATTAGAACTTTGTCCAAAAAGCATACCGCTATAAAGGCATCTTCCGCCATGAGCAACACACATATCTCCATGAATAAAATATTCTAGTTCCATATCAGATACCCCTGACAGATATCTGCTGTAATCCAGCGTAGCTTCTCTGGAGAGCACTATTCTGGTAACACCAAGTTCCCTTAGTACATGTATGGATTCTAAGTTATGTACATTCATCATAACGGAAGCATGGATTGGTATGTTAAGTTTATACTCTTGTATAAGGGCAATTACACTAATATCTTGAACAATAATCCCATCTGGTTTAACACGCTCAAGATAAAGTAAAAATTCCTTTAACTCCTCTGTCTCTTCATCATTGTACATATTGTTAACCGTAATATATGCTTTCTTACCGGCTTCATGTGCCATAGAGACAGCTTCCATCAGCTCTTCGTTTGAAAAATTATAATCTTTCCTGTGAAGGCGCATATTTAAATTCATTCCACCAAAATATATTGCATCACAATTTAACTTTAATACTTCTTTAAAAATCTCAAAATTACCTGCAGGGGCTAAAAGCTCTACCTCTCTGTTGTTAAAATATCTAGCCATTTTTCTACCTAAACTAAAGTTGTTATCTGTATGGAATTAACGTTTACCACGATCTAACAACCTAACTACAAATCAATGCCTGTTTGCAGTATTCCTTTCTATGATATTACTTTGTTACGGCTCCCATTAAAACCTTATCTAGGTAATATTAACACTAACCAGAAGGATTTACAATAATCCATCGCATATTAAAATCTCTATCCTCATAAGAAACCGTATATTTTTATTATATCATAAAAATAAAACATTACTGTGAGAATATGTTGGTTCATTTAGTTAATTCATTGAAAAATTACATGCAGAAGGTAGTTTACCCTCTAAAGACTACAAATAACTAATCATTTTCTAAACTTACAAATCGTAAATCATTTGGAATTCGGAACTCTACTATGAGTTACTATCTCATGTACCACAATATAAGCCTGAACTCATATAATAAAGCATTGTATCAACAGAACATTTCATTGTATAATATTACCAGGAATATACTATACACATTTTATTTTCTCTTATAGGTTGTATATAAAATTACATATTTGGAGGTACTATGAAATCAAATATCAATAACTTTGAAGATATAATGGATTTACTAGACGGATTTGCTGAAGGCGTATCCTGGGATAATTTCTATGAGCATAGAGATCGTCCAGCGCTTTTTATTCTGCAAAATGAATCTCCTGATGAGAATTTAGTTGAATTTTTAGCTCAGGGAATACCTATTCAATCAGCAATAGAATTTGGTTGCGGGGAAGGCAGAAACGCAATTTACATGGCACAGCTTGGCGTATCGGTTACAGCTATTGATCTATCAAGTACCGCTATTGAGAATGCCAAAACCATTGCCGAAAGTAAAAATATTAATATAACTTTTTTATGTCAAGATGCTCTTAAAGAGGGTATTAATGGTCTTTATGATTTTGCATATGACTCTGGAATGTTTCATCATTTAACACCTCACAGAAGACTAACCTATATTGAGCAGATAAAGTCCATTCTAAAACCCGGTGGCTACTTTGGATTAGTATGTTTTGCCTGGGGTGAGAATTGTGCTGATGAGGTTGATGACCTGGAATTTTATAATCAGAGAAGACGAGTTGGGGTAGCTTTTACAAAAGAACGATTAATTGAATTCTTTACTCCTCACTTTGAAATTGTAGAAATTAGAAAATATAAAAACGGGGTACCTGGCACTATTCAAGGACTGGATTTTATGTGGACTTGTTTATTTCGGTACATACCGACTCTATAGATAATAAAATAGTTTCATAATATAAAAGGTAAAGTAAGGCGGTGTTAAATGACTCAAAAAAAACTCACTTATTTCATAACGATTTTATTTATACTAATTACAATAATAATCGGCATTAACTTATTAGTAAACTATAAATCAACTGTTGATGTAAGGAAGGAAAATGAACTAATACATTTTATTGAGCAAACAGATAAGGTTCGTAATATTTCAATCGTTAAACAAAGTGATTATCAAGAACTACATTGTGTTCTCTATACTTTAGGAGGTTATCTTAGATTGTTTATTTTAGAAAAATCCATTATTCCCAATCGTTACAATTATTATGGGGGTGCAGGGGGTACTAATAGGTTTAGAACATATAATTTTGCTGATAGCAAAGGGGTATTAATCATAGTATATGGTGACAATACAGAAATCCAAGCAGATACATACACAATGAAAAATAGCACAATTACATATACAGAGAATATTCACAATATGGATTATGTTCTACGAGTTTACCGAATTCCTGATAGTTATAATTTGGATAGCGATCTTTGGACTTTTGATGCTAATGAAACTCTTATTAGTGAATATTGAATTGGGAGGTTGGACTTTTGAAAAAAAAAATAATTATTATCATTTTAATAGTGTTGGCTATATTCATACTACTTCATTTTGAAGCTGAAAGAAATAAAGTAATTTATTCAGCTCCGACTATAGAACAGGTAAAGGAGTTTATTGCAGCAAATTCCATAAATGCAGTTGCTATGAAAGACACTCCTGATTTTACTATCGTTCTTTTCTCTAATAAAACATCTTGGGGGCACTATATACTATATCAAGACCAGTATGGAAAATTATACAATTCCTTGGTCAAAGCCAATGGAAGTATACAAGATAATCCTGTATCTCTTGGCGGTGTTGCTTCTGGTAAAACGCCTTTTGTTACTATAATCATAAATGATGAAGAGATACTGAAGAACGCATCAGAAACAGAAGTTACATTTAGAGATGGAACCATTATAAACGAAGAGATTGATGGAAAAGGTACTGTAGTCTTAAAAAATAATGAGAATATTGAAAAGCCTGTGACTTATAGTAAGCTTATTATTTATGATAAGGATAAGCAAATATTATATGAACATTGACTTTTGCTTTATAAGGTAGCAGATAAATAAGACTTTGTTCTGGATAAGACCTGCTGCATATAGGCTTAATTTATTTTAGAGCTGTATAAGATGACGCGCTGTCACGCAAGTGACAATCTTTCTTGGCGCGTCATGTGCCTTCCCCCGATAGAGCTTTTGTATTATGTTCCTATTCCCTGCATAGTATATTCTACTACATCCTTAATATGTTGATGATTCATTTCTGAACCTGTAATTAACATACGATAAAATAAGGGTGCAAATATTATATCCACACATAATTCCATGTCCAAATCTTTTTTAACCTCACCTCTTTTAATACCACGCTCTAATATTTCAATTGCTATTACCCTACGAGGAATAAAATAACGGGTACGATATGCACTTGCTACTTCTGTATCAAATTGCCCCTGAGCAATTAATTCAGTAATCACTCTCCCTTTATCTGTTTTAAAAAAGTTATTTAAGTTAGTTAGTTGAATAATTAAATCTTCTTTAACAGATCCAGTATCTGGTTTTTTCATTCGCTCTTGTACTTCTGAAAAAAAACTATCAACAACCACTGCTGCCTTATTTGGCCACCATTTGTATATAGTAGCCTTACTTACTAGTGCTTCTTTAGCGATGCTCTCTACTGTCACCGACTGAAAGCCTTCCGACATCAAAAGCTTATATGCTGCAGTAAGAATTGCTTTCTGTGTTTTTTCACTACGAGGGCGCCCTTTATCAGCCATAATAATCCACCTCCTGTTTTAGTGCCACGTGGATAATTTAAGGTCCACTTGACCGAAAATATATATAACTTGTAATATTTGCCCAAAAACTATACATTTATTATATAATATTCTACGAAGCAAGTCAATTTTACAATTGACTAAACTAAACGTTTAGTTTAATATATTCGTATATCAACCTACACGATTCAATTGTAAATTATGACAATGGTCTTATTCGTGTTAAACTTTGCATGAAAAAAATGAATCAAATACTTGAGAAATTTAGCGTTTCAACTAAATGTCTCTACTGCAAGACCTGTATGTAGCGCAATGATGCCAATAAGTGTCCAGGATGAAAATTATATCTGCACAATACAAAAGCTTAAAGGAGTTTGATTTTTATGAATAAAGATTATTTAATACAAGAAAAGCCACTAAAAGCACTTTTTATACTCGCCCTTCCTATGATTATAGGTAACTTATTTCAACAGCTATATACAATGATGGATTCTATAATAGTTGGCCGTATGATTGGTGAAGATGCACTTGCCGCAATAGGTGCTTCCTATTCCCTGACAACAGTTTTTGTATCAATCGCTATTGGAGGTGGTATTGGTGCTTCTGTATTAACAAGCCGGTATTTCGGTGGCAAAAGATATGCTGACATGAAGCGGGCCATACACCTGGCACTGATTACTTTCCTAGCACTGAGTTTCATTTTAGGTTTAGTGGGTGTCATAGGCAGCAGGCAGATACTTATCTGGCTTAGAACACCTGCTAGTATTCTTGGAATTGCGGAGGAATATCTTAATATTTATTTTTATGGATTGCCCTTTTTATTTTTGTATAATGTGGTTTCTGCCATGTTCAATGCACTGGGGAGATCACGGATACCCCTCTATCTACTTGTCTGTTCCTCCCTTATTAATATTGGTCTGGATGTACTCATGGTGGGTCCACTGGGCATGGGGGTAGCTGGCGCAGCGTGGGCCACTCTAATTGCACAAGGATTTGCAGCTATTACCTCATTTTTTCTCTTTCTTAAAGAAATGAGCAATTTTAAAGTAGTGGCCGCCAAAGGAAATGCTATGATTGAACTAAAAAAAATGGCATCTATCGCATTACCTTCAATTTTACAACAGTCCACAGTATCTATAGGAATGATGTTGGTACAGTCAGTCGTTAATGGATTTGGTACGCAGATGCTAGCTGGTTTTTCAGCCGCCATGCGTGTAGAGAGTCTATGTTTAGTACCTATGGTAAGCATTGGTAACGCTATCTCTCCATTTACCGCACAAAATCTTGGGGCTAACAAATCAAAAAGAGTGGAAAAAGGTTACCGCGCTGGAATTGCTCTAGTTGCAATATTTGCAGTACTAATTGGACTATTACTAGAATTAAAGTATAACCATATAATTTCATTATTTATAGGTAAGGAAGGTACTATTCTCACACATCAAACAGGTGTAAACTATTTAAGATTTATGGGTTGGTTTTATGCACTTCTTGGGTTTAAAATGGTGACTGATGGTGTATTACGAGGGGCAGGTGATATGATGATGTTTACTATAGCTAACTTGTGTAATCTCTCCGTCCGTGTTATCTTAGCTGTCACACTAGCTCCCACGTTTGGTATTGAAGTTGTTTGGTACGCTGTACCACTTGGTTGGTTAGTTAACAATATTCTATCAATCTCTCAATATAGGACAGGTCGTTGGAGAGGACTGGGTAAAGCAGAAGAAAATAAAATAGTTGTAGTCAATCAATTAAGAGAGGACTAGTACATATGAACCTATGGAAAGGTATTTTAATTATGATACTATTGTTCCTTTCACTGATAAAGCAGTTTTAGGGCATTATATTCCATGGGAGCCGTTCGCCGGAAGGGCTTTATTATATAGGAAATTGAAGAATTTTCCTATACATTAAAAACAGCGTAGTAGTAAAATCTACTACGCTAAAAAGTCTAACTTTATGTTGTCACCGTACTTTTGGCAACAAATACACTTATTCTTTATATAAGCTTACTTTATGGACCTAGAAGTTTTACAGTCTCACTCCAGATATTCTCACAACCATCTGATAGAATAAGTGCTATCTCTCCAGCTTCATTTACAAATTCCATCTTGTCATTCCAATAGGATAAGGACTCGTTATTTAGACTTAATGAAATGGTTATTGTCTCACCTCTTTTTACCCATACCTTTTTAAATGCCTTTAATTCTTTGATACGTTGTATCACTTTTCCATTTAATCTTCTTGTATAGAGCAATAAAAGTGCATATCCATCAAACTCTCCATTGTTACTAATTTGTACAGAAACTAAAAGCTTTCCCTCAACCATTTCTTGCAAGGAGATTCTAGGCGCTTCCTCTACTGAGAATTTACCATTTAGTTGTATATTACTATAAATAAACTTTGTATATGACAACCCATATCCAAATGAATACTGCGGTGTATTAGGTGTATCATAATAATGCATGGCTTCATAGGAACTCTTATAGTTGTAATATACAGGTAACTGACCCTCTTTTCTTGGAATGGATACAGGAAGATGTCCGGAGGGACACACTTTTCCAAAGAGTATTTCTGCTATTGCCCTTCCTCCTTGCATGCCTGGATAAAAGGCTGCTAATAATCCCTTGCTGTATTCTGCAACTTCAGATATTATATAAGGTCTTCCTTGTATTAGTATTGTAATTACTTTACAACCAGCGTTATGGAGTTCTTTTATCAATTGATTTTGTAATCCTTTCAGATTTAGGTCAGCTGCATCTACACCTTCTCCGCAATCCATCTCCATTCTTCCCATCTGTTTCGCTGCTCCATTGGAATCAAACTCTGTTCCAACAAATCTACTAGAAGAGCCACCAAGAACTAATATTGTATAATCACAGGTTTTTCCAATGTCTACAGCTTCTCTGATATAGTCTTCATCAATATTTATCAGTCCACACCCTTTGCTGTATTTAATCTCTATTGTCTCACTGTGGTGCTTCACATATTCCCTAATTCCTTGCAAAACTGTGAACCCCTCCCCTGCTACTACAGGAGGCGTGTAATCCCCCAGTTGATTATAGATATCCTCTGCGTTGGGCCCAATAACAGCAATTGAACGAAGCTTCTTCATATGAAGAGGTAATATAGACGCCTCATTTTTAAGTAAGCATATGGACTCTCTTGCCAGCTGTAATGCCTCGGGGTTCTTCTCATAACTATACGCCTTTGAATAGTCTACTTCGTTAATAAAAGGATTTTCAAATAAACCCATCTCAAATTTTAATTTAAGGACTCTAAGTACTGCTTCATCCAGCTCTTCTATATTAATAAGCCCTTGCTCCAGTGCATATTCTAATTTAGTAAAGCCTTCATCCCACAGGCTGATATCCACACCTGCTTTTAATGCCAAAGCACCTGATAATATATTATCTCCAGTCATACTGTCTAATCGGTCAATAGCCAGTCCATCTGCCATAACAACACCATCAAAATGCATTTCTTTTCTTAGCATATCAGTAAGAAGTCTTTTATTACTATGGCATGGTATACCATCAATTTCGTTGTACGCGGCCATAATGCCTTTTACCTTTGCACTTATACATGCTTTTGTCCCAGGTAAATGGATCTCCCTCAATTCTCTTTCTCCAATACGTGCTGCACTGGCATTAATTCCTCCACTGCCCTCTCCTTGGGCACAGAAATGTTTGGCGATTGCTGCTACATGATTAGACTGAATTCCAGTAACTGCTGCCTTAGCCATTTCTCCACTTAGGTACGGATCTTCGCTATAGCACTCCTCACTTCTTCCCCATCTTGGATCTCTTAAGACATCAAGAACCGAAATCAATGCCAAATTTACACCCATACTTTTTAACTGACTGCCACATACTTTATAGGCATTTTGTAATAATTCAGTATGAAAGGTGGCTCCTGCTCCTAGATTAACAGGAAGAAGATATCCCTCCAATGCTTGATGTCCATGGGGACACTCACTGCTTAACAACATTGGGATACCAAATCTGGATTGTTCCATACAGTATTTTTGCACTAGATTATATGCTTTTGGTGCAAAACTGCCATAGAGACCATTTTCAAAGGTTTTCCCCGACCAGGGGTCTGCTCTGTATAAGCCATATAAGACACCAAGTCCGCCATATTTTTTCACTTCATCCTGAAAGTCTTCACTTAAGATAATTTCTTCTCCAACTCTTTCGTAAATCTGAAATCCAAACAGGTGCTGATTCAGTTGTCCAACCTTTTCTCTTACATTTAGTAAAGATAACAAATCCTGTGCTCTTTCCAAAGGACTAAGACTTTGATCTTTATATCTATAAGACATTGATTCACCTCCCATAAATTGCGTATTATATTTCAATACTCTGTCCAACAATTCTCTATTATTTATTAACTATAAACCGTTTACTTGCTGAACATTCTATAAAAGCTGTTGTAAGCAGCTTCCTTTCAACCATTTACAACAGCTTTTATATTCATCTCCACATGACATATTATTTTAACTTAACATAATAGG
>DALYNO010000153.1:0-8337 GCA_031975295.1 Anaerocolumna sp.
TGTTTTCTAAACTGCCTGTTTGTACATTTAAATAATTTACACAGGTATATAATGTCCCACCAATGGCTAAACATAATATAAATAATGTAAAAAAACTCATGGTTGGTTTTACTGCTTTTCTTTTCTTAGGTCTTTGTAAAGGTACCTGCCTTACTTCTTCTTCCGTATAATTAGGAATCACATTTAGCTTCTTTGCATTACTGCCGTCCACAAGATTACTTCTATCATATGGATTGTGGTTGCTGTTACCATACATCCTGTTTGTACTACTAGAATATCTTTTCCTGTTCTCCTCCATAATTTTCTCCCCTTTATTCATGCAAGTGTCTTTCAAACACTCTTAGTTTCGCGCTTTTTGCTCTTTTATTATCTGTCAGTTCTTCATCAGTTGGTAATATTGGTTTTCGTGATATCACACTTCCTTTTGAAATATTTCCACATACGCATACGGGAAAACTTGGGGGGCAGGTGCATGGATTCTCATGATTTTTGAAAGATGTTTTCACAATTCTATCCTCCAGTGAATGGAATGTTATAATACACAACCTTCCTTCATGATCTAACAATTGAATCATGTCATCCAATGTCTGTTTTAACACTTCTAGTTCCTGATTCAGTTCAATACGAATTGCCTGAAAAGTCTTTTTCGCTGGATGCCCGGTTCCTACTCTTAACTTCATTGGTATGGCAGCTTTAATAGCTTCTGTCAGTTCATCCGTTGTTTCAATTGGCTTTTCAGCTCTAACGCGTACAATGTGCTTTGCTATATTTTTAGCAAATTTATCTTCACCATAATCTCTAATGATACGGTATAAATCAAATTCACTATATTCATTCACTATATCTTTGGCTGTTTTGTCCATTCTCGTATCCATACGCATATCAAGAGGTGCATTTTCTCTATAAGTAAAACCCCTCTCTACTGTATCAAGCTGGTAGGAGGATACTCCAAGATCCAAGATAATTCCATTGACTTTTTCAATGTTAAGTTCTTTCATAATTTGCTTCATGTTAGAATAATTACTTCTTACAACTGTAACTATATCCTTAAATTCATTTAATCGTTCAGTTCCAGCTTTGATAGCTGCCGCATCC
Source organism: Anaerocolumna sp. (assembly GCA_031975295.1). GTDB lineage: Bacteria > Bacillota > Clostridia > Lachnospirales > Lachnospiraceae > Anaerocolumna. Next base: position 1,096 of record DALYNO010000153.1, read on the forward strand.
TGATCTATGCCAATTAATCTACCTTTCGGACTTAATCTTTTGCAAACTTCAAAAGAATGTCCTCCTCCACCTAAAGTACCATCTACATAAATACCATCAGGTTTTATATTGAGCATAGTTATCGTTTCATCTAGTAGTACTGATTTGTGTTTAAATGCAACACTTTGTAGTTCCATACCTTTACACCTGCCTTCTTGTCTAAACGGATACTCTATATAAGTTGTACCGAGATTATGCAACCTATACTTATCCCTTATGCTACTTGCTCAACCTTATTTCTATATTTTTTAAGGTTAAAAGCTTAGTCCGAAATCTGCCATATGGTCAGCTATTTGATCCATATTCTCATAATTATTATTACTATCCCATCTTTCCTTGCTCCAGATTTCAATTTTACTTAAAACTCCAACGAAGACAATCTCTTTTTCTAAGGCCGCTTGTTCTCTTAATTTAGAGGGAATTAAAAATCTTCCCTGCTTGTCCACTTCACAGCTAGCAGCGCCAGCCATAAAGTATCTTTGTAATTGTCTGGCGTCCTTAGATCCAGGCAGGTTTTTTAATTGGGCGACGAAGTTTAACCATTCTTCATTAGGATACACAAAAAGACAACCATCTAAACCTTGGGTAACAACAAAGTCATCACCTAAAGTTTCTCGGAATTTAGAAGGCAAAATTATTCTTCCTTTATTATCGATTGTATGATTGTATTCCCCCATGAACATAATATCACCACCTGGCTGCCATTTGCCACCACTTTACACCACTTTGTACCACTTCACTGGTTATTTTATATCACTTTTCTCAATATGGCAAGCCTTTTGGCGGAAAAAAATCATATTAAATTAGGAAATTTTGGAATCTTTGTGTTTAACAACTTTTCAGACACAATATATAGTAGTAGTCAGATAATTTCGACAAAAAATACCAAGATGTGGACACAAAAAAAGAATAGGATTTTAGTCCTATTCTTTTCTATACTTTATTATCATGATTACATTGCTTTTGAAGGTTTGCTTTTGTTCATTCGTATTCTCATAAATACTATAATAGCAAGGGAACAAACTACCATGATACCTGCTAAAAGTTGGTTTACTGGAATAGCTGTGTTAAAGAAAAATAATTGATCTGTTCTAATACCCTCTATCCAGAATCTGCCAAGGCCATAACCTGCAAGATACAGTAAGATTACTTCCCCATTAAACTTCTTATGCTTTGTATATAGAATTAATATAATTAATAATCCTAAATTCCATAATGACTCATACAAAAATGTTGGATGCACTGAGATGTAAGTTAACCCATCCACAACCACAGGGTGATTTCTAACTTCCATAATATTCTCATAGGCTTTTGGTTTGCCCGCATATTTTATAGCTAGATTTTCTGCAGACATTGTATAGTCACTACCTACATCAGATAGGTTTAATAACATGGCAAAAGGACCATCTGTGTATTTGCCAAATACTTCTCTGTTAAAGAAGTTGCCCCACCTGCCAACAATCTGCCCGGTTATTAACCCTAGACAACCTGTATCCGCCAATAAACCAAATGAAATCTTCTTTATCTTTGTATACACAAATGCTGTGATAACAGCTGTAATAACTCCACCATAAATAGCAAGTCCACCATTTCTAATGTTAAACACTTCAATGGGGTTATCACTAAATTCGCTCCAGTAAAATACTACATAAAAAACTCTCGCTCCAATAACCGATAAAATAATGGCATATAATGCAAAGTCAAGATACAAGTCTTTATTTTGGCCTGTTCGTTTCGCCTGCCATTCCGCCACCAGATAACCGAGTGCCATACCAAGGGCAATAACGATTCCATAGTAAGCAATTTTAATACCAAAAATCTCAATAGACGAACCAACATTCTTAAGCTCAATCCCTAAATTAGGAAATAATATACTTGTAGCAGCACTTAAAAACATACCAATACCCCACTTTCTTAGACATTAAAACGGAATAATACAACATCACCATCTTGCACAACGTATTCTTTACCTTCTGAACGAACAAGTCCTTTTTCTTTAGCAAGAGTATAACTCTTTAATTCCGCTAAGTTCTGGTAACTTACTATTTCTGCACGAATAAATCCTCTTTCAAAATCAGTATGAATTTTGCCGGCAGCTCCCGGTGCCTTCGTACCTTTTGTAATGGTCCAAGCTCTAGTTTCTTTTGGTCCTGCAGTCAGATAACTTATGAGACCCAGAATACTATAACTTGCTCTTATTAATTTCTCAAGTCCAGACTCGGATAATCCCAATTCTTCTAAGAACATTTTCTTTTCATCATCATCTAACTCAGCAATTTCTTGCTCAATTTGGGCACAAATTACAAACACTTCTGACTGTTCTGCTTTAGCAAATTCTCTAACCTGCGCCACCTGACTATTATCTGCTCCATCATTAGCCAAATCATCTTCTTTTACATTGGCAGCATAAATAACTGGCTTATACGTTAATAAATTATAACTATTTAATAATGCTGCTTCTTCATCATCCTGGGTATCAGTAAAGCTCTTAGCCATATTGCCAGCTTCCAAATGCTCTTTTAGCTTATTTAAAAGTTCAAGTTCATTTGCTAAAGCTTTATCATTCTTCGCACCTTTAGATGTACGAGCAATTCTTCTTTCAATAATTTCCATATCTGAAAAAATCAATTCTAAATTAATTGTTTCAATATCCCTTAAAGGATTCACTGAACCATCCACATGAATAATATTACTGTCTTCAAAACAGCGTACGACATGAACGATAGCATCTACTTCTCTAATATTGGATAAAAACTGATTACCAAGTCCTTCACCTTTACTGGCACCTTTCACTAAACCGGCAATATCTACAAATTCAATAGCAGCTGGAATAATTTTCTCTGTATTATATAAATCGCCTAATACCTTTAGCCTTTCATCAGGAACTGGAACGATTCCAACATTGGGATCAATGGTGCAAAAAGGATAATTTGCTGACTCTGCTCCTGCTTTTGTTAAAGAATTAAACAATGTACTCTTTCCTACATTTGGTAAACCTACTATACCTAATTTCATAATAATACCCATTGCATATCAAATCCGATACAGATCTGATACAGCCACTAAAAGTTGGTTGAAAGAATCGTTTCGTGGCATTCTTTCATTTGTATTTTCTTTCAACCTTTGTTTCCTTTGGTTACTTAATCTTTTGATTCCATCACAATCAGAGTCCCTGCTTGTAAATTGATATAAGCTTCCTTCTCTATAACTTCATTACTTATCCCAAGACTAGAGGCAAACATAGTATGATCTATTAAAGGATACTTAAAGCCAGTAAGGGTAACGCCCTGTACCGTTCCCATAAAAGGTAACAGGGAAAGATAAGGTCCATGCAGCCCATCTTTCTGCAAGGTTATACCTTCATCAATAAGGTACACTTTGTTCCATTCATCTACAATAGACGCTTTTATTTTCTTCTTCAGAAGACCCGATAACAAATAGATATTGGCAAAGGTATGATCCAAACGGCTTCCGCTTGCACCTAATAGTATCACTTCGTCTGCCATTAATTCTATACTTAATGTTAAGGCAAGTTCCGTATCGGTTGCGTCTTTTTCTGGATTAAACTTAAGTATCTGAATGCCTGAATCTATATATTCATCCAATATTTGTTTATCCACCGAATCAAAATCACCAACAAGATAATCGATTGGTAATTCTAACTCCTTGGCATAGGACAACCCACTATCTACTGCTATAACTGTATGAAATTCTAATTGTTTTATATACTCTTTGGCAAAGGGAATAGTGACTCTCCCTCCCGTTACTATAAGGATGTTTTTATTCATTGTTATACCCTGTTTACATTTATTTCTGATTGAAAGCAAATATTTCTTTAAACCCATTAACGTTTTTTGTGATATCTCCGCCAAATACAGCACTTCCTGCTACAATGACATCAGCACCTGCATGAATCACTTCTGAAACGTTGGAACAAGAAATTCCACCATCAACCTGAATATCTATATTTTTTCCTTTACTATCAATTAATTGCCTTAAAGCCTTAATCTTCTCTGTCGCAAGAGGCAAATAGGATTGTCCACCATATCCTGGATTAACACTCATAATAAGTACCATATCAATGTCGTCCAAACAATAGTCAAGGGTAGATAATGAGGTAGTTGGATTTAAAGAAACACCAGCTTTCATACCCATTTCTTTAATTTTAGCCAGAGTTCTGTTTAAATGTTTACAAGCCTCCACATGAACGGTAAGAATATCCGCTCCAGCAGCCTTCATATCCTCCACAAAACGAATTGGTTCATCCACCATTAAATGAACATCGAATATAAGATTACTCCTCTTTCTTATGGATGTAATGACAGGTGCACCAAAGGAAATGCTTGGTACAAAACTTCCGTCCATTACATCTATATGAAGGTAATCCGCCCCAGCATTTTCTACCTGCATAATATTATCTCCTAAATTGGCAAAATCTGCTGCTAGTATGGAGGGTGCTAATTTAATCATTGGTTATCTCCTTAATATTTCTTCTGGTTTTTTAATTCTTCGTATAACAATTTATAGTTATCATAACGAACAGGGCTAATTTTCCCCTCTTCTAAGGCTTCTTTTACTTTGCAGTCCGGTTCATTCATATGTTGACACCCGTTAAAACGACAGTACTCTTCATATTGCATAAATTCCGGAAAATAACTTTTTAATTCCTCTTTCCCCATATCCAAAAGATATAAGGAACTAAAACCTGGTGTATCACAGCAGTAAGTATCCTTATCAATATAAATAAGTTCTGAATGTCTTGTCGTATGCTTACCCCGTTCTATTTTCGTACTAATGGAACCTGTTTCCATACTAGCCATTGGATATATTTTATTGATAAGGGAGGATTTACCCACACCTGAAGGTCCTGCCAGAACTGAAGTTTTTCCATAGAGTAAATCTGTAAGAGTCCTTATACCTTCATCTGTATAAGTACTGGTTAGTATAGTCTTATATCCACAATTAATATAGGTTTCTTCCAGAAGTTTTAGTTCTTCTTTTTCTGCTATATCCTTTTTATTAAAGCAAATTATGGTATCCACATTTTGCTTTTGCATTAGGATTAAAAATCTGTCTAATAGATTTAAGTTAGGTGTTGGTTTCGCTGCAGCAAATATAATCAAAGCCTGATCAACATTAGCTACGGCAGGGCGGATTAATTCATTGCTCCGCCCTAATAACTCCGTAATATTTCCTTTTTTTTGTTCTTCATCTAAAATATCAATCAAAACATTGTCTCCCACTAGGGGTTTTACCTTTTGATTGCGGAATATACCTTTTGCCTTACACTCTACTAGTCCTAGTTCCTCTACATACACATAATAAAATCCAGCAATTCCTTTTATAATCTTTCCTGTCATCAGCCACCTACCGGAGAGAATACAGCACTCCAGGTTGTTCCATATTTTTCATATTTAATGAAAACTCCATTTTCTGAAACAACACCATCTTCATATTCATCTACTTCCCTACCGATATACATAATTACAGTTCCACCAGAACCACTCTTACTATTAAAGTATAGATTCAACGGGAAATCATCATAAGTTTTAATTTCTTTTGATAATGTAGTGACATTGCCATCCTGTTTTAGATCTATCATGACAATTGCACTATCACCTGGATAATCAAAAGGATTCTCGTTAATGGTTACATGACTTTCATAATCAGTTGGTGCTTTTGTAGGTTCAGCACCTAGGCTTATCTGTATATCTACTGTACTATCCTTCGGTACTTCAGCACCTGCTTGTTGACTTTGACCCATAACTGTTCCAGCTGCTACAGTAGCGGAATGTCCAGAAGTTACATTACCTTTTTTAAGACCGTTTTCTTCTAATTTCTTAGTGGCGGCATCTTCTTTTAAACCTGTAAGATCAGGAACAATTGCATTACTTTTTTCAGGACCATTACTAACTACAACCGTAACAGTATCTCCGCTTACCACAAAAGCATCTCTTGCGGGATCAGTAGATATTACTCTTCCTTCTTCTATTTCATCACTGAATGCAAAATCATGTTTTACTTTAAGACCAAGCTCTTCCAGTTTTGTCACAGCCTGGCTATCCGTTAAATTGTATACATTAGGCAACTTAAAGGATTCTGGCCCTGTGCTTATAATTAATTTAACTGTTCCATTTGATTCAATCTCAGTACCGGAGGAAGGATATTGTTCCATTACCATGCCTACCTTATATTCATCAGAGGAGGATTCTTCGTATTCAATCTTTAAATCTTTAGATTTAGCATATAATGTGTTTTGTGCATCTTCTGATAATAATCCAACAACAGGAGGTACAGAAATAGTTTCTACAACTTCAGCAGTAGGAGAAGGTGATACTTCCATGGTTACTTCCGGTGTGGTAGATTCCTTGCCACCAGATCCAGGAATGAGATGGAATATATTTATCACAAAAAAGATGATTAATATAATCAGTATTACACCTGCTGCAATGGAGCCAATAATAACGATTTTTTCAACTCTAGGATCCACCTTATCTATATCTTCGTCTTCATCTGTTAAATCTTCTGCCAGATTCTGGGTATGTCTTCTTGGATCAGTACCTACATTAGTATCCATACTTTTGTCATACTTATTATTTAACTTAACAGCACTTTTAATATGTGATACTTCATCTTCTGAAAATGTAATGGTAGGAGAATCACTAACAATCGGCTGCGGTATTACTACAAAATCTCCATTGGGATTGGAAATGGAACGTTTTAAATCCGCAATCAGTTCTGATGCACTCAAATATCTTCGTTCCGGTTTTTTCTGCATACACTTTTGAACAATCTTATCTACACTAATGGGAATTGACGGATCTACTTCTCTTAAAGGTGTAGCTTCACCTTGGATGTGTAAAAGAGCGACAGAAACTGTGTTATCTCCAGCAAAAGGTACCTGTCCTGATAACATCTCATAAAGAGTTACACCAAGGGAATAAATATCGCTTTTTTCATCACTATAACCGCCCCTTGCCTGTTCCGGTGATAAATAGTGCACGGAACCCATAGCATTGGACGTGATGGTATTTGAATTCGTTGCTTTTGCAATTCCAAAATCTGTTACTTTCACTTTTCCTTCTCTGGAAATGATTATGTTCTGAGGTTTAATGTCTCTGTGTACGATATGATTGGTATGAGCAGCTTCCATACCCATGGCAATTTGAATACCAATTCCAACGGCTTCTTTTACCTCTAATC
>DALYNO010000154.1:0-8313 GCA_031975295.1 Anaerocolumna sp.
ATCCCTCTGGATGATGTAATTATTGATGATATTATAGTTGTAAGACCTGGGCAAAGCATTCCAGTAGATGGTATTATTATAGAAGGAAGTTCAGCTGTTGACCAATCAGCTTTGACAGGAGAGAGTATACCAGTTGAAAAAAATGTTGGAGATAAAGTTATTGGCGCTACTATTAATAAAACAGGTTACTTTAAGTTTAAAGCACAAAAGGTTGGAGACGATACAACTTTAGCCCAGATTATACAATTGGTGGAAGATGCCAACTCATCTAAAGCGCCAATTGCTAAGCTTGCTGATAAAATTAGTGGTATTTTTGTTCCTGTCGTAATTGTAATAGCAGTGGTTTCAACAATCGTTTGGCTAATCACTGGTGCTAGTTTTGACTTTGCATTATCCATAGGTATTGCAGTACTCGTTATATCCTGTCCTTGTGCACTTGGTCTTGCCACTCCGGTTGCAATAATGGTAGGAACAGGTAAAGGTGCCACAAATGGAATTTTGATAAAATCGGCAGAAGCACTGGAAATAGCGCATAAAGTTGGAACTGTAATTCTTGATAAAACAGGTACCATAACAGAAGGTAAACCAAGAGTTACTGATATATTTACTGCAGAAGGTGTAGAAGAGACAGAATTATTAAAAGTAGCAGCTTCAATTGAAAAGCCCTCAGAACATCCATTGGCAGAAGCAATTCTTGAGAAAGCAAAAGTAAATGGAATAGAACCCAAAGAAGTCAGTGAATTTCAAGCTATATCAGGCAGAGGTATAGTGGCTAAAGTAGATCAGACAACTTACTATTCTGGAAATGCTGCCTTAATGCGGGAAAACGGCCTATTAGTAGACGAAATGCTGAAAAAATCCGATGCTTATGCAGAAGATGGAAAGACTCCATTATTCTTTGCCAAAGAAGGTAAAATTCTTGGAATAATAGCAGTTGCAGATGTGGTGAAACCTACAAGTAAAAAAGCCATTGAAGAATTTAAGGCTATGGGAATAGATGTAGTTATGCTGACTGGTGATAACGCCAAAACTGCAGAAGCAATCAGAAGGCAATTAAACATTGATAAAGTAGTTGCAGAAGTTCTTCCTCAGGATAAAGAAAGTGAAGTCAGAAGACTTCAGGAGGCCGGTAAGAAGGTTGCAATGATTGGTGATGGTATTAATGATGCCCCCGCACTGGCTAGAGCAGATGTAGGAATCGCCATTGGTGCTGGAACAGATATAGCAATTGAATCTGCAGACATTGTTCTTATGAAAAGTGATTTGTTAGATGGTGTAACAGCAATACAATTAAGTAAAGCAACAATTAAGAATATCAAAGAAAATTTATTCTGGGCATTCTTCTATAACACCATTGGAATTCCTTTAGCCACAGGCATTTTATTTAATCTTTTAAATTGGAAGTTAAACCCTATGTTTGCAGCTGCTGCAATGAGTTTAAGTTCTGTGTGTGTTGTTACCAATGCATTAAGATTAAGGTTATTTAAAGTAAAATATAAGAATGGTAATGAAGCAGCGTAACTATCATCATAAAATAGAGTATTAAACCTTGGTTTATACATTAAAAGTAATGTTAGTGGAGATTTTGACAGAAAATAAACAGGTGTGTTATAATAAATGGGATAAATCATATTATATGGAGTCTGTTTTAATGAATTCAATATAATTTAGGATTAAAATAGTATTGAATCACAATGAGTTTTATTTAAAATAAGGTTGAAAGAAAATAAAAAAGAAAGATGCCACGTAAGAATTCTTTCAACCATTTGAGTGGCAGTATCACAATTAAGTATGAGTGATATTTAGGGTATCATATGAAAAAAATAATTAAAATTGAAGGAATGTCCTGTGGACATTGCCAGGCAAAAGTAGAAAATGCCTTAAATGCAATTAGTGGAGTTGAAGCAAAGGTTGATTTAAAGAAAAAAGCTGCTACAGTTAATTTATCAGCTGATGTAAATGATTCCGTTTTTAGTAAGGCAATTACAGAAGCAGGATTTGAAGTAGTATCTATAGAAGAAAAAAAGGGGTTATTCGGGAGATAAATCCTGTTAGCCCGCTGATGGGAGTATGGAATGAAAGCTGATAAAACGAAAACCACACGATTGTTAAAAACAGCCAGAGGACAATTGGACGGCTTAATTAAAATGGTAGAGGAAGACAGATATTGCATTGATATCTCCAATCAATTAATGGCTACCCAGGCTATCTTACAAAAAGTGAATAATGAAGTGATTAAATCTCATTTATCATGCTGCGTTAAAGATAGTTTTGTGCAAGGTAATGAAGATGAGAAAATAGAAGAAATAGTGAAGCTATTGGAAAAATTAACAAAATAAACGAAATAAAGCTTATATCCTACAAAGAAACTCTTAACTTAATTCAATTATTATCAGACTGTTCCATCGTCTGTAATTCCTGAATTTCAGTGAAGGAGTTTCTTTCCTTTGTTCGATATTTTTCATCCAAAGACATACTTTTAGAATCCAAGTGTATGAATCTTAAAAAAATACAAATTATATTATCAAGAAGTTATAAATATATTCTTGCTTTTTTCTTAATTTTGAAATTTAGACTTTTATTTTTAATATCAACTGTGATATAATTGGTTGGATTAATCCAGAAGGCCATAGTCAGTACCTATAGTCTATGACGATTTTGTAATATAAGGGTTTATTTTCTATTAATAAGTAGTAATTTGCAGATAACAGTAGGAGCGATGGGATGGATAAGGATAATAATGAAAAAGATGGAAAGTCAATAGGGCGAGCATCTAATGAAAATTTAAATGGGTGGGAACAATACTCGAATGGACTGGATACTAAAATAAATGAGCTTGGTGATAATGATGAATTTTTAGATGAAATCAATTTATCATTAGCCAAACAAATCAGTACAGAGTTGGAGTATACGGATACGAATTCAAATATGGGTGAGGATATGAAAAAGAAAAGAAATTATAAAGGAGTTAAAATTTTTGCCATAGCTTTTTCTTCTTTAATGATTGTTGTATTATTACTGGCGTTTACTCCAGCTGGTAAAAAGCTTGTATTTAGTATTGCAGGGGGATATATATATGGCAAACTAGAGACGAAAGCGCAGCCTAGCGATGACAATCTTGAAAATGAGAATAATGAGACAGAACAAAAACCTGTAAAAGTGAATCAGCATATCGTAAATATATTATTACTTGGTGTGGAAGAAATTGGTGGTGCCTCCAATACTGACTTAATGATTGTAGCGACCATGAATACAAAAGATAATACAATGAAATTAACATCCATCATGCGAGATTTGTATGTGGAAATTCCAGGATATAGCAACAACAGATTAAATTCTGCTTTCGCTAAAGGTGGAATTGATTTATTATATCAAACCATAAAGAAAAATTTTGATGTTGATATTGATGGTTATGTACTAGTAAACTTTTCAGCTTTTGAAAAAGTTGTAGATTTAGTTGGTGGCGTGGATGTAACCCTTACCAAAACTGAAGCGAATTACCTGAATACGACTAATTATATATCTAATCCTGCCTATAGAAATGTACATGAAGGTACACAGCTAATGAATGGTAATCAAGCTCTTGGTTATTGCAGGGTACGTAAAGTTTCTACAGGAACTGAAAATAACGATTTTGGTAGAACCCAAAGGCAAAGAGCAGTTTTAAATTCTATTTTTGAAAAAGTGAAATCTAAGAATATTCTTCAATTAGGACTTTTAATGAATGATATTTTAACGAAAGTTAAAATTGAAACAGATATATCACAATCAGAATTTAATCAGTATTTAGAAGAGGCAGCTAGCCTGAATGTTAAGAGTTTAGAACAACATAGAATACCATCAGATGGTAATTATATGGGACAAAAGGTTCAGATGGGTAAATATATGCAAGAAGTTCTTGTTCCTACAGATTGGGAAGCAGCAAGAAAAGAGATACATGATTTTATCTATGGACCAGAAGTAACACCTCAATTAACAGTAACGCCAGAAGTAACACCAGTACAGTAAATAGAGAATGATTATTGGAAGCAGCAAAAGGTTTATTGTAAGCCATTTGCTGCTTCTTTGATGATGAAACGTATCCAGTCCAATTGTATACTTATTATGTTAATGAAATTTGTTTCTGTTCAGGAAAATAGAGGATTGAATAAGTAGCATTCTATTTTCATGCTTGCATTTTTGGCTTAAATGATTAATAATAAAAATATTCATTCTGCAATAATTGCAGAGCCTAACTATATAAATAATTCGGTAAAAATGAGAGGAGAAATAGCGTGAAGATTGGATTTATTGGACTTGGTAACATGGCAACTGCCATGATTGGTGGTATATTAAAAAAAGGAATTATAACTTCGGATGAAATAATAGGAGCAGATGTATTTAAGTCTGCAGTAGATAAAGCAGTGGAATCCTTTCATATTAGAATTGGTGAGGATAATATTTCTGTAGTTAAAGAATCACAAATCATTATACTGTCAGTTAAACCACAGTTTTATGAGGAGGTAATTCATGAAATCAAAGATTATATGACCGAGGATAAAACAGTGATTACCATTGCACCTGGTAAAACCCTAGAATGGCTGTCTAGTAAGTTTCAAAAACCAACTAAATTAGTACGCTGCATGCCAAACACACCAGCCTTAATACTGGAGGGAAGTACGGGGGTATGCCATAACAATCTGATAAGTGAAGTAGAGATGAATGACATATTAGGTTTGCTTTCAAGTTTTAGTAAAGCTATCATTGTACCAGAACAGCAGATGGATGTGGTTGTAGGAGTCAGCGGTAGTTCCCCTGCCTATGTATTTATGTTCATAGAGGCTATGGCAGATGCTGCAGTTGCAGAGGGAATGGCAAGAAATTTAGCTTATGAATTTGCAGCCCAAGCAGTACTTGGAAGCGCGAAGATGGTTTTAGATTTAAAGAAACATCCTGGGGAATTAAAAGATATGGTATGTTCACCAGGTGGTACTACAATACAAGCTGTTAAAGTTCTAGAAGAAAAGGGATTTCGTGGAGCAGTCATGGATGCAGTAGAGACATGTATTCATAAATCCAGAAATATGTAGAATATCATAAGAAATGAACTTATGTAAATTTAATGTAAGCTTTTGATTGTTAAGGTAAGTCAAGCACGAATTATCTTACAAATGCTTGAATAGTACTTACTGTAAATTAAGATGTAGCAGAAATCATAAAAGAAGATCAAAAACTCTATTGGGCTTAAGTAGGAGTTTTTGATCTTCATATTTGTCAAGTTTCTTCTAATATAGGAGTGGCTTCTGGTACTGAAATTTTAGCAAGCATCATACGAATACATAAATTTTATACTTTTAAAGTCTTACTTTTAAGAAATGCATCATTTATTTCAATGACTTGCAGCATGGCACTTTTACCTGGGGCACCTATAATATTTCGTTTATCAACACAGGTAGTTAGACGAATAGCCTCATATATATCATCTTCAAAGACTGGACTAATTGCTTGATATTCTTCTAAACTCAATTCATCCAAAGTAATATCCTTATCCAGACAATACAAAACCAGCTGTCCAATAATACCATGAGCGTCACGAAAAGCTACGCCATGATTAACCAGATAATCAGCTGCATCTGTTGCATTGGTAAATCCAGTCATTGCACTGGTTGCCATAGCAGATGGGTTAAATTTCATCGTTGTAAGCATTCCGGTAAATAGTTTTAAACAGCCTTTAACCGTATCAATGGCATCAAAGGAGAGCTCTTTATCCTCCTGCATGTCTTTGTTATAAGCCAATGGCAGCCCTTTCATGGTAGTTAGGAGAGATGTTAAGGCAGCATAAACTCTACCAGTCTTACCACGGATAAGCTCTGCTATATCTGGATTTTTCTTTTGTGGCATTATACTACTACCTGTTGAGTACGCGTCATCTAATTCAATAAACTTATATTCATTAGAATTCCATATAATAATTTCTTCGCAGAAACGACTTAGGTGCATCATAATGATAGATAAAGCACTTAAATATTCGATGAGGTAATCTCTGTCAGAAACAGAATCCATACTATTAAGAGTGGGGCCATAAAAATCTAATAAAGAAGCAGTGTATTCTCTATCCAGGGGGTAGGTTGTGCCAGCCAGTGCACCAGCACCCAGTGGACAATAATTCATACGTTCGTAAATATCGCTAAGGCGTAAATAATCTCTTTTAAACATTTCAAAATAAGCACCGGTATGGTGGGAAAGGGTAGTTGGCTGTGCTTTTTGCAGATGAGTAAAACCTGGCATATATGTATCCAGATTATTTTTCATTATATTATTTAGACTGGTTAATAAATCGATTAATAATTCCTTTGTACGAATAATTTCATTTCTTGTGTATAGTTTCATATCCAGTGCAACCTGATCATTACGACTTCTGCCGGTATGAAGTTTTTTACCTGCATCGCCTATTCGTTTGATCAAAGTTGCTTCTACAAAACTATGGATATCTTCCTGAGCATCATCCAAAACCAAAGTGCCATTTGTCATGTCTGCTTTTATGCTTGTAAGACCATTTATTATGATATCTTTTTCGTCGTTCGTTAAAATAGCTTGCTTGGCAAGCATTGTAACATGGGCAATACTGCCATCTATATCTTCTTTATAAAATTTCTGATCAAAGGAAAGGGATGCGTTAAAATTGTGAACTAACTGATCGGTTTCTTTTGTAAAACGTCCGCCCCATAATTTCATAGTGGTACCTCTTTTCTGTAGTTTATTGTATATTTAGTGTAATTATACAATAAAATATATAATTATACAATATGAAAAACAAAAAAATGTACTGTTATCATTGAACTGCCATATATGAAATAAGATTTATTCATAATAATACAGTTTAACCTGTAATAAAGTTTACCGTATTATAAATCTATTTCTTATGGAAATCAAAACAACAGCGCATTTTCATAGGAAAAGCCATTATGGTTTACAAAAAAATAATATATATTTAGTAACACTATGGTACAGTTAAATTCTTAGACTTCTAACTTTCTAGTTCATATAAATTTGTATACTTATCTGTAAGATAAGTAACATAGTATTCTGCATTAAAATCTTCGCCCATCATTTGTGTTAAAAGTTCACTTGTAGTTTTGGTTGCTCCATATTTATGAATATGCTCCTGTAAAAAATCTTTAATAGGTGAAATATTTCCTTCTAATAAATATTGTTTTATAGGTAGAACCGTTTCCATATGGTAATATATTTGAGCTGCAACAGCACTTCCAATTGCATAAGAAGGGAAATAGCCAAAACTGCCACCGGACCAGTGGATATCTTGCAGAATACCCTCAGAATCCTTAGCAGGTTCTATGCCTAAATACTCTTTGTATTTTTGATTCCAAATAGCAGGAAGCTCATCCACAGATACATCTTCATTAAAAATCATTTTCTCAATTTCATATCGAATTAAAATATGAAGAGAGTAAGTGAGTTCATCAGCTTCAGTACGGATTAAACCAGGTTTTGCTTTATTAATTCCTTTTATAAACTGTGTAAGAGATATAGGTTCTAACTGCTCTTTAAAAGTATCCTGCAGCTTAGCATATACTGGTATCCAAAAAGCCTCGCTCCTGCCTAACATATTCTCAAAGAAGCGGGATTGGGATTCATGTACACCCATAGAACTGCCGCCGCCTACTGGTGTTTGGGTAATTTCATCATCAATATTCATTTCATAGATACCATGGCCACATTCGTGAATAACCGAAAAAATGGAACTTTCTAAGTTGTCTTCATGAATATGTGTAGTGATACGGACATCATGGTTGTGAAGATTGGTGGTAAAGGGATGAGCACTCTCTGCTAAAACACCTTTTTTAAAATCAAAACCAACATATTCGCTGATGTAATGGGCAAATTCTTTTTGCTTATCTGCACTGTAATTGAGATAATTATAAGATTTGTCAATTTCAGGTTTTTTAGTAATTTCTTTTAACAATGGAACAATGGAGCTTTTCATTTTATCAAAGAACACATCTAGTTTCTCTATTGTAAATCCTTCTTCAAAGTCATCAAGTAATATATTATAAAGCAGCTGCCCCTCTTTTTTTCTATAACCTGCAAATTTCTTCTGATACTCAATAATCTGTTTTAAGGTAGGTGCATAGTCAGCATACGCATTATTTTTCTTGGCTTTTGACCAAATACCAGAAGCCTTCGCAGTTAATTCTCTGTAGTTTGTGTATTCTTCCACAGGTATTAACTCCATCTGTTCATAAGTTTTATTGAGATTTTTTACGATGGCTTTTTCAGAAAAGGTAAGTTCTGACTGTGTTTCTTCCCCTTCTT